>JAJZDM010000147.1 GCA_021806005.1 Acidobacteriota bacterium
GGCGATGCGCTGTTTGCCTGCCAGCCGCTGGCCGAGGTGGTGCTGGCTACCGGGGCCGACTTCCTCTTCGTCAGCAAGCCGGAGAGCCATAAGACGCTCTACGAATATCTGCGCGGGGCCAAGTTCCAACAGCACACGGCGGTGGAGCGCCGCCCCGGAGACCACAGCCAAACCTATGGCTATCGCTGGACCGAGGCCGTGCCCCTGCGCGACGGCAAAGACGCCCTGGCCGTGCAATGGCTGGAGATAACCATCGCCAATTCGGCCGGAAAGACCACCTATCGCAACGCCTTCGTGACCAGCCTGGAGATTACGGTCGACAACGTGGCCGAGCTCGCCGCCTGTGCCCGAGCCCGGTGGAAGATCGAAAATGAAAGCTTCAATGTGCTGAAGAAGAACGGCTACAACCTGGCCCACAACTTCGGACACGGCAAACAGCATCTGGCGGCCACCTTTGCCGCGCTCAATCTGCTGGCCTTCGCTTTCCATACCGTCCTGGACTACCTGGAAACCCTTTGGCAACAGGCCCGTCAAGCCATCGGCACGCGCAAAGCCTTCTTCGCCGACGCTGGCTACTGCTTGTTTCCAAACTGGTTGGCGCTATCTCTTGCCACGGCTTCCGGCAAGCTCCGCCCACTTAGCATTGCTGCTGGGACGATGCCTGTTCGGAGTCGCTGTTTGGGTCACTGAGAGTGGAGCGGTTGCATGGCCTGCATTTTGAAACCATCCGGGCAACCAAGGGCGAAACCATCTCCTGGCTGCTCTGGTATGACCGGTCCAAAATGCACCCGACGCTGAACTATGTGAGCCCAGAGCCGTTTGGGAAAGACTGGACGGATGCTACAGTGGCGATCGCCGCATGAGAGCGCGTTCGATTGAGGCAGGCCGAGGAAATGACGGTCTTTGGGAAGCTCAGAAAACGATAGCGCTGTTTCCCGCCCTTCCCACAGACCTTGGAGATCGAGGGAGCCGGTTCCCACATTCCTACTGCCACGACGATGACGACGAGGATGAGTAATCTTCCTCAAAACCTGGCCTGCTACGAGGTGCTCATTCCGGGACAAGCTCAGGGGGAGGGTGTTTGTCTCACCGTTATGGGTACATAGGGGGGCGGATTAGGACTTTACCGCTGCCGGCAGTGTAGACGGTGCAAGGAGGCGAACCCGATCTGGACGACGGGGGATAGTTGAGGGAGGGGTGTTCGTGAAATCGCTTCGAAATGGTGCACCCGATGGCTGGGGGGGAAGGGCTGGCTTTTACGGAGCAAACCTTTGTCTTTGGCCTCCAGATGAATGCAAAGAAGACTGAGAGCGGGGGCAACCGGTGGTATATTTGCTTGCAGCCGAAAGGCAAAATGGAAGTCCTGGTTTGCCTGCAATCACGGCTTAGAGGTCTTCGCATGCGAAGGCAGACAATCGTTTTACTCCTCGTCTTTGTCTCCGGTTTGGCGCTTCTTAGTGCGACTTTTAAGATAGCGCAGACACCGCAGCGGGGAGAAGTGCCTTCCTTTACGGACCCTGCACTGACTGAACGTCAACGAGTTTATCTTGACCGGCAAGACCAACTTGCGAAGTGGTTGGTTGCTCTGAGCTATGGTGTTCTTGCGGGCCTAGTGACTAAACGCCTATCGGCCGAGGATGCCCGCTTCAATACATTTTCATGTGGCCTCGGTGGAGTCCTCCTGGTTCTCTCGCTCTACGCCGGTTTTCTTTCGTTTGAATCCATCCTCATCTTGATGAGTCTACAGCCGCTCTGGGCCATTGGTTCGCATCTCACGTCTTATCCCCTCGCTGCACAAATGATTCTTTTGGCAGCGGGTACGACGTCGCTAGCATTTGCTTTTCTCGGTCCGAACAAGGAAGGCGGCCCTGGGAGGGGAGCAAGATGATCTTTTCTTTGGCTTGTTCTGGCGGATCGAAGCGATATCGTGCGGCCCTTGCCCTCATTTGCTTGTCATTATTCGCGCCGCATTTCTACGCGTCTGTTTCAGCCCAATCAACGTCGCCGCGGAATGATACTCGGATCTGTATTGCACAGTGGCGGCGGGACCGTGGTCTCACAAGTGACGACGTTCCAGATCAATCGACTCTACCGCTTGTGAGGTTCATCTTAAGAAATGTTCCCTCACCGACTGCTGCCAACGCGAGATGCGCAAATGTCTACCTCGTTCTAGACAGAGTCCGTTCCCAGGCCGCAACCCATAGTTCGGGGACGGTGGAGGTGTCAGTCAGTGAAAAACAGAATAAAGCGGTAACTACACAGGGCAAGTTCAGCTTGGTGGGCGACAAGCTCAAGGCGACTGGCAAGGACATTACTCTGACTGGAACGCTGAGCCATCGAACCATCAGCGGTGACATTCGTCTAGCGGGAGTGACGGGACAAGTGACAGCCCCGATAGAAATCGGGGCTGGCACCACCGATTCCATGAAGTTTGGAGGTCTCATATCCTCTCCGCTCAATGGCATGGGTAACAATGCACCAATCTCGATTGTGCTTCGGACGACGACGAAAGGGGAACCCCTCCCGCAATATATATCCCAGCTCGCGGAAGTGCTTCCGGCGTCTTCAATGACTGCGGAATATAGTTGCTCGTCTTGCCCTGGAGCTCAGTCGTCGTCTGTTCTTAAGGATTTGGTGGACTGGGCCACAAGCGTCTTTACTGCATCTATTGGCTACCTGTCGATTGGACCCTGCACATTGCCGGATGTTCAAATCTTCGTAGATGGCGAGCTCGTGGCGCCATTGCCGTCCGAAATTCCCCTAAAGGCCGACAGCCCGCATACGATTCAAGTGGACAGGGCTTCTGCTATCGTTCTGACCGTGGTAGTTAGACCTAGAATCAATCAGGTAGTCTCTTGGAACGTGCCGATGCTGCACTGACTACCGGATCAATAATCGGAGCCGTCCGCCACCGGGTTTGAGCATCATAAGGAGTTGCAAGCACAATTTGGGAGGTGCCAATGCCGCTCAATGAACGGAAGACCAGCGAGACAAGCAGCACACCGGAGTTGTCCCGCCGCACCATGCTCCGGAGTCTACTCGCTGTCCCAGCCCTATTCCCCGGGCAGATGGAGGCTGCACCAGCTTGTCAACCGTTGGATGTCAGGGAAACTCAAGTTCGAGCTTCCCTGAAAAGTGCAAAGGAGACCAAGCTTGTGCTTCTCGGAACTGGTGCGGGGCCGCTTCCAGGGATGAACCGCCATATGCAATCGAGCGTTCTTGTGCATGACGGGGCCGCCTATCTGGTCGATTGTGGTCTTGGCGTTACCGACCTATATGCACGAACCGGACTCTCCTTTTCAGCGGTCCGGTCCATCTTCATTACGCACCAACATCCGGATCACAACGTAGAGTACGGCCCGTTTCTGATTATTGGTTGGATCCATGGATTGAAGCAGTCTGTCCATGCGTTCGGACCTCCGCCGCTGAACCAGATGACGGAAGATTACCTCCGGTCCATGAAGACAACCATATATTTCTGGGCTGAGGATTTTAATCTCAAGCCTTTCGGAATGATCGCATGCACTGATCTACCGCAAGCGGGGCCGGTCATGGAAGACGAGAACGTCAAAGTCACCTCGGTGCTTGTTCAGCACCCGCCGGTGCACCCAGCCTACGGTTACCGATTTGATTTTCGTGATCGTTCAATCGCGTTCAGCGGCGACACCGTTCCGCTTGAGGCGGTTGCGGACATGGCACGGGGCGCCGATGTCCTGGTTCACGAAGCAATGGATGTGCAGGCCACCGAAGAAATGGTTCGTCGAGAGAGTACCCAATGGCATGATGTGAGCTTCGGCACTATGATGCATCACATGAGAGCGGATCACTCGCCGATCGAAGAGGTCGGACGGATCGCACAAAAGGCAGGCGTAAAAACGCTCGTCTTGTCGCACATGACGCCGGATTCAACCGGCCTGGTGCCTGACGAGAAGTGGATTCAGGGTGCGTCAAGATATTTTAAGGGGAAGATCATTGTGGGCCACGATCTGATGGTGATTTAGCGGATGGAGCTATCCGCGAACGTTGTAACATCTTCGCAGCACTTCGATAGTTCGGGGTATTTAAAGCCACGCGTGCTAAATCCCTGCGGACCTGCTCCAGGAAATTCGTATATTTCTGCGGGATGAAAGTCGGAACGCTAAAGCAGGCTGGCGTGATGTAAGCGCCCGCACTAACAAGAATGTCTGACCGAGGCGTGACGCTCTGTGCCAATAATGGTGAGACAAGTACCCCCTCGACGATTACTGCAGGGCGGAGAAGGAAATCTCATCGTGGAACACACCGTGCATCCCTGCCAGCTTGGCTCTCCACTCCGAGCGCTTCCGCGACAAGGCGCCGGCCGAGGGCTATGCCACCTTGCTCGACGAGGGCGTCTATCTCTGCTCGATCCGCACCATGCACCGCATCCTGGCTGAAAACGGAGAGCTGAAGGAGCGCCGCAACCAGCTCCGCCATCCCCAGTACAAGAAGCCGGAACTGCTGGCCACCGGCCCGGGTGCCGTCTTCATCCCGCCGCCCGGCTCCATTCCCGCTTCCATCGTTGGCTCCGATCCTAGCCCGCCAGTCGCACTATGGCACCGTAGGGAGCCGGGGATTTTCATTCGGCGCTATGGGGATTTTGCACGGGTGCTGACAAGTCGGATGGATGGTTGCAGGGGCTGAGCGAAGGAAGGCAATCTGGTCGCTTCGCCTGCGGCTGCGCTCCGGCCTGCGGCAGCAAGGTAGGGCCTGCGGCCGAGTGGGATGCATGGGGGGGGATGGTGAAGGATTCGCGAGACATTCGCTCGGAGAGTCGGGTTACTGAGGCGATGCCGATGCGGAGTGGGAGAGCAGCGCCGAGGGTGATGCCGAGGTATCCACGGTCAGGCGCACGAGATCTCCAGGGGATGCCTTGAAGCCAGACTCCGGCCACTGCGCCGTAACCATCCCGCCAGAAGGCGCTGGCGCAGCAAGCGCCTGGCCGGGTGCGGCTTGCTCTGAAGCCGTCGCGGCTGGCTGCGGCTGGCCGGGTGTGGTGGGCTGGGGAGTTGAGCCCATCGCTGCCGCGGCTATCACCTTCAGTCCCAGTGCAGCAGCCCAGCGGTTCGCCGCCGTGTCCGTCATTCCCACAAAGGAGGGCAAGACGAACGCCTGCGAAGGGTGAGCGGTCGAGCTGAGCAGCAGGTTCACGACCGGTTGGTCTACCCCTGCATCCGGCTGCGGGGTCTGCGCCAGCGTCATCTCGGGATCGCCGGCTGCCTCTATATGCGCCAGCGTCCCAAGATCCAGGTGGGTCCTGCGCACGTTCATCGAGGCCTGCTGCACCGGCTCGCCCACGACATCGGGAATCGTCACCTGCTGCGGCCCCAGGCTCTCGGTGACCCGCATCTGCCAGCCGTGCCGTACCGTGGTTCCCGCAGCCGGCGTCTGGGAGAGGATTCGCCCCGCCGGTACGGTGGTGGAGTAGAACCGATTCTCAATGTTAAGACCCACACCGGTGCGCAGAGCCGCCTGGCTGGCCTCTGCCACGGTCATTCCCGCAAGCTCCGGGATCGTCACCTCGTGGCCATGCAGGGCGATCCGAAGCGTTATGGCTGCGGACAGCAACATGACGGCGAGCATCTGCAGACCCAACAGCGTGACGCGAAAGAACCGTTTCATCTCACTTCCAGTAAGCAAATGGAGCGTTTCGAGAGCCCCAACGCTGTGCCCCAACGCGGTGGCTGCCGCCTTGTGAGCGGAGATTGCGTTCCTTGCGGGCGTGGCGCCAGACGCCGGGAGCTGTGAACCTTTCTGACGAAGACTCTCGGCGGGTTGCCCCAGACTGATTTTATCGGCGATTATCCGTCGCCGGCTCGGGATGAATCAACACCCGCGTCACCTGCGGATGGTGCAGGCGGAATGCATCTTCAAAGTTCGTAATGACCTGATGGACAGCCTCCATGGGAAGATCGTCCGGCAGGGTGCAGTGCAGGTTGACCTGCACGCTGTTGGCCGCTCCGCCGTGTCCCCGGGTTACAGAGATCTCATGCACATCCAGTATCTCCGGGAAGTGGCTGGCGGTGACGCGCAACTGCCTCTCCAGGTTCTGGCTGAGTTCCACCTGTGCTGCCGTCGTGATGGTGGCCGGCTCACTCTCGATATGGGTGAGCAGAGAGGCGATCTCGGGAACCTCTCGCCTCATCTCGGCCTCCAGCGCCGTGACCACCTCATGCGCCTGGTGCAGGGTCATGGTCTCCGGAACCTCGAGGTGCTGCTCGACGTGGAGCGCGCCGTCGTACTGGCGGACGCTGACATCGTGGATGGAGAGATTGGAGCGCGCTGCAACCGCCCGCACCTTGTCGAAGACGCTCTCGCCCAGGGTCGCCGTCGGCACCGTATGGATGACGACATCGGCAGCGGGAAGCAGGCGCTGCACGGCCTCTGTGGCGGCGCGCGTAATCTGCTCCGAGCGCTGGAAGGTGAGCCGCCGCGGCAGACTCAGGGTGAGATCGACAAAGTAATTCGACCCGGACCGGCGCACCCGCACGCGATTCACAGCCAGGATTCCGTCCTGAGTCTCCAGATCGCGAATCAGATCCTTGCGAATCTGCATGCGGACCTCGGGCGGCGTGGCATCCAACAGGGAATCTACGGTGTGGCGGGCCAGCCGCCAGGTGACGCGCAGGATGATTCCCGCTACCAGCAGCGCCGCGATGGGGTCCGCATACTCCAGCGCGGGAAGGTGCAGCTTCTCGCCGGCAAAGGACGCCAGCAGACCCAGGAAGACTGCGGCCGAAGACCAGATATCGGTGCGAAAGTGGACCGCATCGGCCAGCAGGGCATCGCTTCTGTACTCCGATGCCACGCGGCGCAGCGATCGCGACCGGGTGTAGTCCACCAGCATGGAGAGCAGCAGGACGACGAAGGGCCACAGCGACTGGTGGAGATCGAGGTTGGTGCCATGCACCATCCTCTCCACGGAGGCCCCGGAGATCCAGAGGCAGGAGCCTACCATCAGGATGGTTTCAAAGGCCGCCGAGAGGTTCTCCAGCTTCCCGTGCCCGTAGTTGTGTTCCTCGTCGGCCGGCCGGTCTGCGACCCTGACGGTGAGCAGGGTTACGCCCGACGCAATCAGATCGATCAAGGAGTGCGCCGCTTCGCTCAGCATTCCCAGCGAACCTGACAGGAGCCCGGTGAGGAGCTTGAGCAAGGTAATGCCCACGGCGGCCAGAACCGAGGCCTGCGCCGCAGACAGCTTGGCCGCTGTGGACTCCGGATGGATCAAGCCGTGGCTGCCCGCTCTTCGCATCATCGCCCCATGAGCATACACGTACCGCGCCCTGACCGCTCCGCTGCCTGCAGCGGTCCCTTGCGGCGGGAGTGGCCTGTCAACGCTTGACGCCCCGGTAAAGACCGGCTGCACGCAGCAGGTACCCGTCCCAGGCGCATGGCTCGAAGCCGGCATCGCGCATCATTGCCAGCATCTGCTGTGGCCGGGGAAACCGCATGACGGAGTCCGGCAGATAGCGGTAGGCCTCTCGCTGGCCGGAGATCAGGCCGCCCAACACCGGCAGCAGATGCTGAAAGTAGATTCCATAGCCCCAGCCGCGCAGGCCGTCGGGCTGATTCGCCTCCAGAACTCCGATCTGCCCTCCGGGTTTCAGCACGCGGTGGATCTCTGCCAGGCCTTCCGCATAGTTGGTGAGATTTCTGAAGCCGAAGGCAGAAGTTACCAGATCGAAGCTGCTATCCGCGTAGGGCAGGTGCATGGCATCCCCCTGTACCCAGACGACGTTCGCCTGACTGTACTTGGTCCGCGCGCGATCCAGCATCGCGGTGGAGAAATCCAGTCCTGTGATCGGCTCCGCGCCCGAGGGACGAAGCCGGAGCAGGGCGGAGGTGAGGTCGCCGGTACCGCAGCAGAGATCGAGCACGCGTGCCTTGGGCTGCGCCAGCACGCTGCGAAAGCTCTGCGCCGTCCGTCTCCACCAGCGCCGGTCCAGCCCCATGGAGAGAAGGTGATTGAGGAGATCGTAGCGCGGAGCGATGGAATTGAAGAGATCGCGTACGTGTTCGGCGGCTGCAGCCTCACTGGCCTCACCGCTGGGCCGCGCTCCGGGGTTCACCGTGACAGGCTTGTTCATCCGCGGGCCGCTCACGCGGTTACTCCGCTGGCTTTGCTCACTCGCCT
>JAJZDM010000148.1 GCA_021806005.1 Acidobacteriota bacterium
TGGCATGCGCCGTCGCGCTCAGAGCATCTCCGCGGTCTTCAATATCCGTAGCCGTTCGGGCGGGGGAACGCAGATTCGCGTGGATACACCCCTGCCGCCTCGCTTCGGTTTTGCCGCCTTGCCTGGATTTCTATGGAAGATCACAATGGAGCACCGAACCAATGTCCGAGCAAGAGCCAATTCGCGTATTTATAGTCGATGACCATCCGGTTGTCCTTGCAGGGCTCGCGAGCATGCTGAGCACCCAGCCAGGCATCGAAGTGGTCGGTTCGGCCTCTGACGGCGAAGAGGCGTTGAAGCTGCTGCTCATGCAGCCTGCACATCTCTTGCTGCTGGATCTTCGGATGCCCGGCATGAATGGCCTCGAAACACTTCAAGCACTGCGGCGCTCCGGAATCAGCATTCGCGCCATCGTTCTCACCAGCTATGCCATGGATGAGGAGGTGTACCGCGCCGTCCAGGCCGGAGCCCAGGGTTACCTGCTCAAGGATGCTCCGCAGTCTGAGATGATCGAGGCGATTCGCGCCGTCCACTGCGGCAAGCGTTACTTTCGTGGCGCCATCGCTGAACGGCTGGCAGAGAGGATGCTGCGCAGCAGCCTGACCGAGCGCGAACTTGAAGTGTTGACCATGCTGTCTCGCGGCCTCACCAATAAGGAGATCGGCCATGTTCTGAATATCAGCGGCAACACCGTGCGCAACCACGTAAACAGTATTATTGAAAAACTTGAGGTCTCTGACCGTACAGAAGCCGCCACCGTTGCGATACACCGCGGTATCATCGAACTGTAGCGATCAGCCCGGGGAAAATCGCTGCTGAGCAGGCGCCCCGCCGCACAATGGTTTCGGCCAGTTCATTCAATCTCGCCGAAACCAACCTGCCAGCTTGTACGCCTGCTGCGCGCAAGGTTGGCAGCCCCGTTCCCCTGCCTCGCGGCGCATCAGCGCTGCATCGGCTCTACCGTATTGCCAACTCATTCAGCCAGACAAAGAACTCGGGGAATGAGATGCTGGCCGCCTCTGCACCCCGGATCTCGGTCTCACCTTCGGCCCGCAGTGCGGCTATTGAGAATGCCATGGCGATGCGATGGTCCAGTCCGGAGTCGATCACGCCGCCGCGCAGCCGCTGTCCTCCGGGGATATCCATCCCATCCTCCAGTTCGGTTACCTCGGCGCCCATCGCCCGCAGATTCTTTACCACCAGCGCAATGCGGTCGCTTTCCTTCACCCGCAGCTCCCTGGCATCGCGGATCCGCACGCCCCCCTGGGTATACGGTGCAATCGCCGCAATCACTGGAAGTTCGTCGATCAGCTGCGCTGCCTGTTCGCCGGCGATGTCGATCCCCAGCAGTGCGCGACCGCGGTTCACCTGAATCGTTCCCGCCATCTCCCCATGGGTCTCCTGCACATCCAGTACCTTGATCGTTCCGCCCATCGCCGAAACCACATCCAGCATCGCCGCCCGGGTGGGGTTCATGCCAAGTGCATCCAGCACCAGGTTGGAGTCTTCAAACAGCAGCGCCGCGCACAGGAAGAAGGCGGCTGAGGACATATCGCCCGGCACCGTAGCGTCAATCGCCTTCAGCTTCTGTCCCCCGGCGATCGAAAGCCGGCCATCCTTGCGCTCCAGTTGTGCTCCAAAGGCTCTCAGGGCATGCTCGCTGTGGTCTCGCGTCCGCACCCGCTCGGCAATTGAGGTGATACCCTGCGCCTGCAACCCCGCAAAGAGCACAGCGGTCTTCACCTGCGCGCTGGCGATTGGCGCCTCAAAGTCGATCCCCATCAAGGCGCCGCCGTGCACCACCATCGGCGCGTGACCATCGGTCAACTCGATCCGTGCGCCCATCTGCTGGAGCGGCTTGCGGATCCGCTCCATCGGCCGCACCGTAAGGGACTCATCCCCAATGAAGCGGAAGCTCCCCTTCTGTCCCGCCACCAGCCCGGCGAGCATGCGCATCGTTGAGCCGGAGTTGCCGCAGTCCAGGTCGCCGTGCGGATGGTGCAACTGCCCGCCCGTGCCGGTGACCTCGATCGTCTTGCCGACGGTCTCGACTCTTGCGCCCATGGCGCGCATGCAGCCCAGCGAACTGTGCGGATCGGCTCCGGTAGAAAAGTTCGTCAGGCGCGACGTGCCCTCGGCAAAGCCGGCCAGCATGGCATAGCGATGCGAGATCGACTTATCGCCCGGCAGCATCACGGACCCGCGGAATCCACGCGCGGGCGAGACGGTCACAGTGGAACTGGTGGAGGAGTGCAGCGTAGTACCCATGCTGCTAGTTTACTCAACAGGGGGCGAATTCCACGCTCTCCTGCCAGACAGGCGCTTGCCAGGGATGCGCCTCAATGTCCCGGTGGTGGGTTATCCGGGTAGATCCGGATGTCCGGCACGCCCCGATAACGCTCGGCATAGTCCATTCCATACCCGATCACAAACTTGTTGGGAATCTTGAAACAGGCGTAATCAGCCTCGATGGGCACCAGCCGGCGCTCCGGCTTGTCCAGGCAGGTGGCGATCTTCAGCGACGCCGGCCGGTGCTGCAGCATCAGTCCACGCAGATAGCTCAGCGTCAGCCCGGTGTCCAGAATATCCTCCACCAGGATCACGTGCCTTCCTTCGATGGGATTATCAATGTCCTTGATCATCTTCACCGCGCCGGAGGTTACCCTCGCCCTTCCATAGCTGGACACAGCCACAAAATCAAAGGTATTGTCCACCTTGATGGATCGGGCCAGATCTGCCAGAAAGATTGCCGCGCCCTTCAGCACGCCAATCAGCACTACGGACTGCCCTTGGTAGTCCTGGGAGATCTGCTCACCAACCGCTTTTACGCGCTCGGCGATCTGCTCCGCGGTAAGCAAAACATCCATCTCCTCGGGAGCAACAAAAGCAGGAATTGTTATGACCATAAGGTTAAGATTACGCGATTCCGGCGTCCTGAAGAGAGGCAGACCGGCTGCTGGGGCTTGAGGAAAACCGGTACTGAACCTGTTCCCGATTCCGTCAGGGCCAGCGTAGACCCTCCTGTTGTTCCGGGTGGCTTCAGAATCTCCAGATCCCAGCTTGGGGAGGGCTCCGGATGGGGTCTGGATGCCTCTGAAGCGCCGTCCTCCGCCCCACGGAAGATTCTCGATTGCCCGCGGCCGCCGCTATACTGGAATCTGCATGTATCCCTATATAAATCTCGGTTTTGCTCATATTGGAACCTTTGGTCTGATGCTTTGGCTGGCGGCCGTTTGCGGCGTTCTGGTGCTCCATAAGAATCTCGTGCGCCATGGAGCCGACGCCGACGCCATCAACATCGTCACCATGGTGGTGCTCTTCGGAATCATCGGCGCCAAGCTCTGGCATGAGTTGCAGGATGTCACGGATCTCATCGGCGCCTGGCGCGAGATCCTGGCCCCCGGTCTGCATCACCCCTCTGCGGTCTTCTTCGGCTTTTTGCACTGGTTTCAAGCCGGCTTCGCCTGGTACGGTGGGCTCCTCGCAGCCATCGCCATGCTGATGTATCAGGGCATCCTCTCCAGGCCCAACGGCCTCACCGGGGCACGAGCGGCCGTGCGCATGATGGATCTTGCCGCCCCTGCCGCCGCCGTCGGTTACGGCGTCGGCCGTCTGGGCTGCCTGCTCTCTGGCGACGGCGACTATGGAATCAATACCACTCTGCCCTGGGGCGTCCATATGGCGAACGGCCTCACACAATACACCCGGGCTCTGGTCCTCCCCAACCCTCCTACCGCCGCGGTGCAACCCACACCCATCTACGAACTGCTCTTCTCCCTGGCCCTGGCCTGGTGGCTCTGGAGGCGCGGTTCGGGGCAAAAAACCCTCCCCCTCGGATTCCTCACCGGCGAGTATCTACTCCTGAGCGGCCTGGGTCGCTTCCTCGTAGAGTTCGTCCGCATCAACCCCAAGCTCTACTTTCACCACACGCTCAGCAACGCCCAGATGGCTGCCTTGGGGAGCATGCTGTGTGGCGTGGTCATGATGATCGTGACCCGCCAGAAGAATGCCGTAGTCCCTGAACCCCTGCCAAAGGTCTCCAAAGACATTCAGGCCACAACCTAAGGCAGTTTCGGTGTAGGTGTACAGGGCGACTCGACTTCGATGGGCGTTTCCCCCAATGAAAACGCCACTGCAATCCCGCTTCGGGATGCCCATCAACACCGAAAATGCCATAGACCCTGCTCAGCCCGCGCCTTCGGGCGCGGGCTGAGCGGAACGTACGGTCAAAGTATCTTCTCTGCAGGTTTAACGTGGAGCCTGGGCATGGTGGGGTTTTTCCCGGCACTGAGGGCGCGTCCATGGGATTCCCTGCAGGGCTAAGCATTTTCAGTGTAGGTGTAGAGCGACGCCTCGACCTCTAAGGGCGTTTTCCCCCAATAAAAACGCCGCTGCAAGCCCGCTTCGGGATACTGCAAGCCCGCTTCGGGATACTCGTCAGCAACAGCATCGCACGGATGTCGGGCCCTGCCGGATCATGGAGCCTACGCCGATCTCAAGGCCAACGCCTGCTTCAGCAAAGCCAGCTTGCCGCCGGCCTCCGGATCACTCCTCAGCCGTTGCATAGCCGCCTGGAGCAGCGCCAGAAAGATCCCCAGGAACATTCCCAGGATCGTGGAGACGATGACGATCAGGCTTCGCTTGGGAAAGGACCTCCGATCCGGAACCACCGCCGGATCGACTACCTGGATGAGCGCGCCCTCTTTTGCCTCATCCAGCTTTGCCATCTCAAACTGCTTGGCCAGGATGTCGAAGATCGTCTCATCGTACTTCACGTCCCGTAGCCTGCGGATGTACTCCATCTCGTCCTTGGGAATCACTCCCTTGGGCAGCAGAAATGCATCGTCAGCTCCGTTCCCCGTCGACTCCCCGGAGCCGCCCAGTTTGGCGAGCTGGTCCCGCAGGCCGCCAAGCTCCTGCTCGGCCTGGACTAGCTGGGAGTTCTCCCCGGTGGCATAGGTCTGCATCCCCTGAATCTGCACGTTGAGCGCCGTGATCTGCGCCCGCAGCGTCGCCGCGGACTCGATCAGAGCCCGTTCCTCACTATCGGGCTGGATGATCCCCGTCTTCAGTTCGGTCTGCTCCAGTCCTACCTCGGCGTCGGCCAGGTTATTCTTGGCCTCCTTCAGCTCCTGCTGGAAGAACAGGCGCCGCTGCGATGCCTCGGAGATGGCCAGATGCTCTGAAAGATAGCGGTACGCATCGACGTAGCCATTGGCCATCTCCGCTGCCTTGCGAGGGTCGCGGTCTTCCACTGAGATGTGGATCAGTCCGTCTTTACCGTCGCCGTCCACCGTGGCATTGTTTTCAAAATCCTTCCGGGCGTTGGAGAGATAGCGCGCGTGGTACTCCTGCATCAGACCGTAACGCTTCACCATCTCATCTTCCACCGTCTGGCTCCGCAGCATCGCCACGTAGCGGTCATTGGGGTTCTTTAGACCCAGACCTCCGCCCGCCATCGCCGCCATACCGCCCAGGTTGCCTAGCTGTGAGGTCAGCATGGATGAGATCGAGTTACTCCCCGCCGGGGGAAGCAGGGTAGTGCTTGCGGTGTAACGTACCGGCAAAACAAGCGAGACCACAATCGAAACCACTGCAAACGTTCCGGTGGTCCAAAGGATGGTTCGCTTGCGCTGGGCGAGCACAATCAGAAGATCAAGCAGCGAGATCTCATCCTCTTCTTCTGCCCGAATGGGATCGGCCACGGTTGTTGCTGCCAGGGCTTCGTCCTGTGCGTTCTCTGTCGGAAGGGAAGACTTCACGGTCATCGGTTTCCTGCGCTGACTGCTTCTGAGCCGAAACAGCTAATTCCATTAGTTTAGGAGACTCTGTAAGGTTTTCCTAGAGGATCCTCTTTAACCCATGCTGGATCTAAGGATGCCCCTTCATATGCAGTGCGATGGGAGACAGGATGGCGGCGTGGATGCAGAGCAGATTCCTCCTGCCTCTCAGGATTGCCATGCAGAGGCCCATCTTGCTGATTCCTTATCCAGAATCAAGGCGCGAGAACGGTAAAGAAGGCGGCTCCCATCGCCACATTCGAGATGAGTTGAGAGTATTCAAGCCAGGCGTAGAGGGAAGATGGCTTGAAGCTCTTCTCCGGGGCCACGATCGTATCGCCGGGGTACACCTTGACGTCATCCAGCTTATCGCCCCACAACCCCTTGCTGGCCATGTAGCCCACAACCTCCCCATCAGCCCGGATCAGGAACTGCTGCTTGCGGTCAGCGTTGTGGTTGAGACCGCCCGCCATCGCCACGTACTGGCCCACTTTGTGCCCAGGCATGTACAGGAAAGAGTTCTGATCGTTGAAGGAGCCAACCACGTTGACCGTGGCCGGTGTGGACGGAACCATAAAATGATCACCGTCGCGCAGAACAAGATTGGGAAGGCTGGCAACATCGGCGCTGTTGGGCTTGAAGTTCAGAACAATGCGTCCAGTGGCGCGTATCTGGCGGAGGCTGGCGATCAGGCTGGCCTCATTGGCCTGTGCCGCGGTGGCTCCTGCCATGTTTTGAGCCGCTGCCGGTGAGGCCGCGGCAGCCATGCTGCTGCGTTGAATCTCCAGGCTCAGGCTCTGCACATATTCGTCAATGCGGGCCTGCTGCATCGCTCGGGTGGACTCACGGGTGAACTCTGATCCGTAAAGATAGGCATCGGATGTAAGGCCCCCAGCACGTTCTACCAGTTGGCGCAGGGTCTCACCCGGATTCACCGAGTACACTCCAGGATGCAGGAACTCTCCTCCCAGCGTCACCAGCATGGTCTGCTGCGCGAGTGGTACCCGGATGTCCGCCTGAGAAAAGACGGTGACGACGTCTCCCGCCTGCAACTCCAGATCCTGGGAGCTGTCGTGGTCCAGAACCAGCTTGCCCAGATCGAACGGAATCAGCTTCATCTTGAGCGTGTGCGGATCCTGGCGCTGGATCACGGCGTAGCTCCAGTCAATCGCTGGTGCAATCTGTCGCACCTGCGTGCGCTGTCTCAGAATAGGGGCAGTTCCGGTAACCCCTAACTCCTGCTCAGCCACCGAGGAGTTGCTGCCGCGCTGCTGCGCCGAGAGTTGCTGCTGATATGGACCAGCTTGTGGGCCAGCCTCACCCGTCTGCTGCCCGTACGGACCAGCCATCTGCTGTCCGTACTGACCAGCCTGTTGCTGTCCGTACTGACCAGCCTGTTGCTGTCCGTACTGGCCAGCCTGTTGCCCGTACTGGCTTGCCTGCCCAGACTCACCTTGCTGGGTTCCATTCCCACCCTGGGCCCATCCATTGGGCTCCACGCCCGGCTGCGGAATCTGGACGGAAACTGCGTGGTCCTCTACTGGCTGGCGCATAAAGGAGAGGGAGGGAACAGGCTCAAACTCTGGACCAGGCAGGCCGAGCTGGGCGCGCTTCCACCAGTAATCTCTTGTGATCAGGGACTCCTGATCCGGTATCAAATCGCTCAGCCGCATCCCCGCGTGCCAGGCGAAGCGGCCCGGATTGGCGACATTGCCGCGCAGCATCACCGTCTTTTGATAGGCCGGGAGGATCGAGAAGATGCGCACCATGTCACCGTCGGCCAGCGGTGTCTGCAGGCCTTTGGCGTCGTAGGCTACCTCCATCGCATATCGGTCCTGGTGGTCCGCGATCCGTTCCACGGAGATCCTCGCCTCGGCAGCCACGGTTGAGACGCCGCCTGCGTCTGCAATCAGATCCGCCAGGTCTTCTGCTCCCTCGCCCTTGGCTGCCTTTCCTTGGGCGCTGTTGGCAGGCTCTGCAGTCGAGGTTGCTCGAAGCTCCGAGGTTGTTCGAAGCTCATAGATCGCCGGATTCCGGACGCTCCCCGTAATAGCCACCTGCGGCCCGACCGGCGGGATGAACAGAACGTCGCCGGACAACAGCTTGACATCCTTCGATTTATCGCCGTGCACCAGAAGCCCGTAAAGGTCGAAGTCGGTTACCACCCGGTTGCCGCGGTGCAGTTCGATATGCCTCATGGAGCCTTCAACCGAGGGGCCTCCGCTGGCAAAGAGCGCGTCTGCCAGCGTGCTGAGTGAACTGATCGTATAGACGCCGGGGCGCCGTGCCTGACCGGTCACGAATACCTGGATGGAGCGGATCTGCCCGACGTTGGCCGTCAGGTCAAAGTTCTTGTAAACCCTCC
>JAJZDM010000149.1 GCA_021806005.1 Acidobacteriota bacterium
ACGGACAACTATAGCTGGCACTGGATCTTCTTCATCAACGTACCGATCGGGATACTCTCCCTGGTGCTGACACAACGGGTCGTTCATGATCCTCTGTATCTCAAAGAGGCACGTCGAGATGGCAAACGCGTGGACTATACCGGGATCGGTCTGATTGTCATCGGCGTCGGCTTTCTCCAGTACGTCCTCGATAAGGGGCAGGAGAAGGACTGGTTTTCATCCCATGTCATCCTCCTGTGTTCCATCGTCGCCGTAGTGGCTCTGATTGCTCTCGTCATTCGTGAACTGACCCACGAAGATCCGATTATGGATCTCCGCCTCCTTGGCCTGCGCAACTTTGGAACAGCCGTTCTCTTCAGCTTCATCCTTGGAATGGTGTTGAACGGAAGTACGATTCTGCTGCCCCAGTTTCTCCAGAATGATCTCGGCTACACGGCCAAGCTTGCCGGCTGGGCCCTCTCTCCGGCTGGAATAGCCCTGGCTCTCATGATGCCGGTCGCAGGAGTTCTGGCCATGAAATTTGACCCGCGCGTCATCATCTCGCTGGGATTCGCGCTCACCGCCTTCGGTCTGTTTCACGTGACAAATATCTACCTGGGCGTCAGCCTGCATACGATGGTGGTCTATCGCATCATTCAGGTGCTTGGCATTCCGTTGATCTTCATCCCTATCAGCACGTTGAACTATGTGGGAGTTCCACAGAACAAGTTCAATCAAGTCTCGGGTATCAGTAACTTCACACGCAATCTCGGAGGCGCCATCGGAGTCTCTCTGCTCAACAGCTTCATCTCCCGCCAGGAACAGATCCACCGGACCATGCTCACGGAGCATACCAACCTCGCCAACCCATTCTTCCTGCGGCAGCTCAACGCGATCACCCAGGGACTCGTTGCCAGCGGGGTCGGGCTGACAGAGGCGTCGCACCGAGCACTCGCACAACTCTCCGCGCAGGTCGATCTCCAGTCCGCTGTCCTCGGGTTCGTCAATGCCTTCTGGGTACTCGGCGTTGCCGTCCTGCTCTTGACGCCGCTGCCGTTCATCATGAAACGCCCCAGCAAGCAGGAAGCCGAGGCTGCCGCGGCCGCACATTGAGCCTGCAAAGCAGCCGTGTTCTTCCTTGTATTCAGAAACGCGAACATCGGTGTATGGATCTAGGCATCGGTGGTTTTATAGTGGGAGTGCGATGAAAAAGGCTGGGGAACCGAACAAACACAAGCTGCAGAGTGCCGAGACGCGGCGCGCGCTGCTTGAGGCGGCGGAGAAGATCTTTGCACGGGACGGATTCGAACGGGCACAGTTGGAAGAGATCGCTCATGAGTGTGGCCGCACGCGAGGAGCGGTCTACGCGCAGTACGCGACCAAGGAGCATCTGTTCTTCGCGCTCCAGGAACTTCGTGTCGAACGAGCAAGACGGGACGTCGGGGAACTGATTGCCGCTATCGGGAAGAAGGATGCGCAGGCGCGGCGTGCTGCCTTCAGGAAGTATTATGCCGAGGCCACAGGCCCCGAACTCTCCATCCTTGACCTTGAACTGAGGCTCTATGCGCTGCGGCATCCCGAGAGCCTCGCTACATGGCGGGAGCGATATGCTGGTCTGTACGATCCTGCCCGATTCAAAGAGGCATTCGGCGTAAAGCAGCTTCCTGGGCGCTCCAGGGTCAAGAGTCGCGTTCTTGCGTTGAACGTCGTTAAGAGCGGTATGGAACTGGCTATGAAGTTCCAGCCTGACGAATTGACCAGAAAAGAGATGCACCTGCTCTTATTCGAGATCTTCGACGGGCTCTTTCCGGAAGAGGGCTCCGTGACGACCCCCGCCCGAAAAGCAGAAAAAGGACGCAGGCGCACGGCCTGAGGAGCCTCGGATCTGGCGATCGTTCTCGCGCGCGGATCAGCACGCGCGGCAAGAGTCTTCGCGAGAAGTTCGGCTGCTTGCGCTCCTTAGCGCGGCTGTAGCAATCAACGTCGCCACCCGTCCTGGAATCTTTCCCCCGGCGGCCTGCGGCGACGGTTG
The DNA here is from genome assembly GCA_021806005.1 of Acidobacteriota bacterium. Taxonomy (GTDB): domain Bacteria; phylum Acidobacteriota; class Terriglobia; order Terriglobales; family Acidobacteriaceae; genus Granulicella. The sequence goes on from JAJZDM010000149.1 coordinate 2,012, forward strand.
CACGAAAAGGCCCATGTCAACGCTGATGGCACGATCAGGTTAAGGCCAGGTGAGGCGCTGCCAGGACTTGAAGGATCCCGTCGCAGTCGGTGCGTGTCCCCCGGTCCTGATATACAAACCTGGCGGTGTATCCGTCCGTTGTAAGATGACTTCCACAGGCCACACCAGTCGATGGTCCTCTGCCAGTTGCTGGCGGCTGCGGATACCCTCTCTCACGGAGGGTGCTCCTGACGATCCTCGAACAACACAACAAAGGTGGGATCTTCGAAACGATGAGACTTTGGAAGAGAGCAGAATCCGCGACTTGCCTCAGACGCCAGGCTGTGCGAAGACATCACTCGCAGCTTCTCCCAACCCAATCTTCCTGTTCCAGGAGTGTCATGAGGATCTTCCCCTACTCTGTCGTGCGCCGGTTTGGTGCTGCTGCTCTGCCGCTGTTCGCCGCCGTTCTTCCGGCAATCGCCGTCGCACAGGCCGCCGGCCCGATCACCGTTCCCACGCTGCACCTTGCCCAGCCATTCCTGCCGCTGCAACACTATGGGCCCTACAACGCGCACATCCTAACAGGGGGCAGGGGGCTCACCAAATCCTTGCCGTCACAGGACCCCATCCTGCAGGCATCCACGCCCTGGATGCTCTCGGCTTGGGTCAAGCTCTCCTCCGTCAGCCCGTCTACGGTGTGGATCGCGGGTGCCGGCGACCCTTCTTCCGAAGACTATCGCTTCTTTGCCCTGGCGGAGGGGAAGCCCGTCTTTCAGACCGGAAAATCAGAGCAACTGGTTGCGGGCAAACCGCTCTCTCGTCAGGAATGGCATCTGCTTTCCGCGACCTTCGATGGCGTTCTTACCCGTTTCTATGTGGACGGCCTTGAGCAGGCGCAGGGTGAACTGAAGACGGCGGCCATTGAACCGCAGTTGATGCTGGCTCCGGTCGAAACCTCCACCACTGGCCCACTCCCTCACTTTGGCGGTTACATCGCAGGCTTCACTCTCGACCGCACGGTTCTCTCCGCCGATCGCATGGCAACTCTGGCGCAGGAGAAGCCAGTACCGGATCTGATCGAGTTTGAAGAGGGCTCCAAGCCCTGGCCGCTGCAGGTCGTCCAGTACGCGGGCAACACCGCGCCTCAGGAGCCGTGGACGATGCCGAAACAAAATGCTCCTTATAGTCATCCGGTCGTCCAGCCTGCACCTCCCGCAACAACCACCCTCGTTCCGGACTCACCCGACAACTGGACCTTGAGCGGAGGATGGAAGCTTGGGGTCGCTTCGCAAATCTCTGATTCTCCTGCAGCGATCGCCTCACCCGGATTCAAAACGGCCGGCTGGATGGCCGCGACGGTACCAGGTACCGTCTTGACCACCATGATCCGGCGCGGCATCTTCCCGGACCCATACTATGGACTGAACAACCTCGACATCCCGGAGAAGTTGAACCGGCAAAGCTACTGGTACCGTGCCGAATTCAACTCGCCTCCGCTGCACGGAGGTGTCCAGGAGCACCTGCTCCTCGACGGCATCAACTACCACGCCGAGGTCTGGTTCAACGGCCATGACCTGGGCCCGATGACCGGAGCCTTCCTCCGCCGATCCTTTGACGTCACGCATCTCCTCCATACTGAGGGAGAGAACGCCCTTGCGATTCTCATCTCCCCTCCGCCGCATCCCGGTATTCCGAACGTGCAGTCCATCGCATTGGGAGCCGGCTTGAATGGCGGGGCCATGGAACTGGACGGCCCCACCTTTCTGGCCACCGAGGGATGGGACTGGAATCCGCCCATGCACGATCGGGACACCGGATTGTGGCAAAATGTGCACTTGTTGGTCTCCGGCCCTGTCTCCATCGGGGATCCGCAGGTGATCACGCGGCTTCCCTTGCCGGATACCACCCAGGCTGACATAACGCTCGACGTCCCGCTGGAGAATGACTCCGCCAGGTCCGTCACTGGCATGCTCACGGCTCAGTTTGGAGAGGTTGAGATCCACAGGCGCGTGACGGTTCCTCCGGACGGCATCACGGTGCACCTTTCACCCAAAGAGTTTCCGGCCTTGCACCTGCTGCATCCACGGCTCTGGTGGCCAAATGGTTACGGCAAGCCCAACCTGTATCGCCTCACCACCACGTTCAACACATCTGGCGCGCCTCCCACCATGAAAAGTCTCCGGTTCGGGGTGCGCGAGATCACCTATGGGATCAGTCTGCTGGATAACCACGGCGCATTGCGCCGAGTTCTATACGATCCCACCTTGGGCCGTGAGGACGGTGAACCGCAGGTAGATGTCACCCACGCCGGCATGCGCCAGGTCCCCGGGGGATGGGCTGCCTCCATTACCGCCGGTGACGATAACTCCCCCGCCTTCCAGACTGTAACCGATACGCGGGCAACACCCTACCTCTCGATCCTGGTCAATGGTGTTCCAATTGCCATCAGGGGCGGAAGCTGGGGGATGGACGATTCCCGAAAGCGTGTCTCACGCGCCCGCCTTGAACCGTTCTTCCGTTATGAGCGTGATGCGCATCTCAACATCATTCGAAACTGGCAGGGACAGAACACCGAAGAGACCTTCTATGAGCTTGCCGACGAATACGGCATGCTGGTCTGGAATGACTTCTGGGAGGTCACGGGCGACTCCAACGCAGAGGCGGAAGATCCACAACTCTTTCTCTCCAATGCCCGGGACACGATCCTGCGCTTTCGTAACCATCCCTCCATCGTCATGTGGTGTGGACGGAATGAAGGAGTTCCGCAGCCCATCATTAACCAGGGTCTTATCCAACTGACGCATACCCTGGACGGCACACGTTATTACTCACCCTCCTCGAACCAGGTCAACCTGTTGCCAAGCGGTCCTTACTCCTATGAACCACCGGAGGACTATTACTCCACGCTGGACCGTGGATTTGCGGTGGAGGTTGGTATCCCCTCCCTGCCCACCCTCGAATGGTTCAGCCGCTGGCTTCCCGATGCCGACCGCTGGCCCATATCCGACGACTGGGCCTATCACAACTGGCATCCGTACAGTTCGTTCACCCGAACCATGGAGAAGCAGTTCGGCGTAGCCAATAGTCTTCGCCAGTACGTGCGCGAGGCGCAGATGATGAACTACGTCGACTTCCGCGCGCTCTTCGAAGGCTTCAATGCAAACCTTTGGAGTCCCAATACTGGGCGGCTGCTTTGGATGACGCAACCGTCCTGGCCCAGCATGCTTTGGGGCATACTCACCTCCGACTACGACACGCAGGCTTCTTTCTACGGAACCAGAAAGGCGTGCGAACCGATCCATGTGCAGTTGGACCCCGCCAACAACCAGGTGCAGGTCGTCGATACAACACGCCATGCCCTCGACCACGTAAAGGTGGATGCCAACGTGTACGGGCTACAAGGAAACATGCTCCTGCACCGGGAGATCACGCTCAACGCGGCAACCGATAATGTTACTCCAGCCATGCACCTTGACATCGATCCGCTGATGGGAGATTCCACCATCTTCGTCAAGCTTTGGTTATATGCCAGTAATGGCTCATTGCTCTCGCAGAACTTCTACTGGCGTGCCGCATCCGATGCTGGGTATCGTGCGCTCAATACGCTGCCTGCGGCGCCGGTCATGCTTTCGGCTCACTTTGCTCCTGGAGCGGAGGCACCGCAGGAGCAAAGGTTGGAGGTGCTCCTCAAGAATCAGGGCACAGTGCCGGCACTGAATGCCAAGCTCGGCGCCTTCAGGCAATCGGACGGCGCCGAGATCTTGCCTGCCTACTATAGCGACAACTACATCTCCTTGCTGCCGGGAGAAGAGCGGACTGTGACCGTCGATATTCCTGCGACAGATGCAAAACATGGGCTCAGCCTGAAGTTGCGTGGATGGAACGTGGTCAAAACCTCGGTTGCACTGGCTCCATAGCTTACCCAGAGCCGCCTCGCGAAGCCGTCACGGTGCACGTTGGGTCCATCCCGCTGTGGGTGGGTTCCACGACACCGAAGATCGCGTTGGCTCGCAGGCAGAGTGCGATGCGCTCTCCGAAGCTTGTGCGTGCCGCTCCAGAGCATTTTCAGTGTAGGTGTAGAGGGACGCCTCGACCTCTAGGGGCGTTTTCCCCCAATGAAGACGCCGCTGCAAGCCCTCTTCGGGATACCATCAACACTGAAAATGCTATAACTCGCTGCCGCGACATTGGAAGCCATCAGTTGCCCCCATGCACCGGTCAATCGATCGGAAGCCGTTCCAGTCCCTTGGTCCACTCGTCCGTCGGTGTCAGGAGGCTGAGCACCGCTCTTCCATCCCCCATGCCGTAAAACTCGCCCGGCTGCACCAGCACCCCGGCGTCCAGAGCTGCAAATGCGAACTCTTCGTTCCCGACGGTCCGCGGAACCCGCAGCACGGCCGTCCAGCCACCCTGCATCGCCAGCCTCTGGGCGCAGCTTCCGCGCAGGCGGCGATCGAGCAACGCAAGATTGCTTTTTACCCGCTTCCGGATCTGAACCTGCAGCGTGTGCCGTGCCGCCAGCCAGGTCGGCAGGGCATATTGCACGGGAGCGTTCATCGAAAGAAAGGTGTCGGCGATCACCTCGATGCGCTCCATCGCGCCCTGTAACAGATTCGCGGGGCCACGGACGGCGATCCACGAAGCCTTCATCTGCGGCAGGCCACAGACCTTGCTCAGGCCGCTCAGTACAAACGTAAGACAACCTGGCTCCAGCGTCCGGGAACTCATGAAGCTGGGAGCCCCGGCATCCAGAGGGTAGTCAAGAAACACCTCATCCACGATGAGCGCCAATCCCCGCTCCTTGCAGATCGCCTCCAACGCATCTCTCTCGGTGGCGGAGACGTAGTTGCCCGTCGGATTATTCGGGTGAACCAACAGGATTGCACGGGTTCGATCGGTGATTGCTGATCGCAGAGCATGAAAATCAATGAACCACCCCTGTCCCGTGGCGTATTCCGCACCCTTACCCGGTTCCAGACCCGAGACCGGATCCTCACCCTCATGCTGAACCGGATTCACACCCTCATTCGCAACAGACTCCACGGTAGACACTGTGTTGGGATCGTAGAAGAGCGGATACTCCCGCAGTTCGACGTCGTCCAAACGTGCAATGAAATCAAAGAGCGGGTAACTTGGGCGAGCCACCAGCACCTCGTCCCCGGCGTCGCACAACAGGCGGAAGAGAAAGCTGTAAGCCTCGCTGGTGCTGGTCGTCAGGCAGATCTGTTCCGGCGCAACCTCGGCACCCGCATCGCGGTAGTAGTCGCTCACCGCTCGCCGGGCAGCGATCATTCCCAAGGGATCGGGATCGTACCCAAGGGCTGCGGGTTGGTGCAGGGAAGTGAGTACACCCGCCTCATCGTAGACGAAGCCGCAAAGAGTGGGATTGGAGACGGTAAGGTCCGTCAGGGCGAGCCCCTGAGCGCGGCGCCGGCCAACCGCCGCCGCCAACTCATTCTCAACAAGATTCCAGTTCGTCCGTCTCGAAAAATTCATCCGCCTGTTCCCAGTCTCTCACGCTGCCCGACAATCCCTTCCAACCCGCATCTGCCTGCCCCACATCCGGCTGCCTCAGACCCGGCCTCCCTCAGATCTGGCCTGCTTCAGATCTGGCCTGCTTCAACTCGAGCCTGTATCGGTGAGCCCACCGCTCTCGTAAGATGGATTGGTCATGAATCAATCGCCTATCCTCGCTGCGTCAACCAAAGGCTCCAACAACATCCGTGCGGTGCTCTTTGACTATGGAATGGTGCTCAGCCAGTCTCCTCAGGACTCGGACTGGAGACGCCTGGAGCTTTTACTTGGCCTGGAAGGGGCCGCGTCTTCCGAGGAATTTGCAAGAACCTACTGGAAGTACCGCGATGACTATGATCGAGGAATCTTGAAGGCGCCAGTTTATTGGCAGAAGGTGGCGAGGGAATTCAGTAGAGAGCTGGACCCATCCACCTTGAAGGCGCTGCTGGAGGCAGACCTCACCGCCTGGACCAGGCCCAATACCCCGATGATGGATTGGGCGGCAGAATTGCAGCGCGCGGGCATCAAAACCGGCATCCTCTCCAACATGGGCGACGCGATGGAGGAAGGCATAAGAAAACGTTTTCCTATCATCAACAACTTCTCCCAC
>JAJZDM010000015.1 GCA_021806005.1 Acidobacteriota bacterium
GAGCGATCGCCCCCAGCGCATCCATATCCGCCGGGACACCAAATGTGTGAACCACCAGGATGGCCCGCGTCTTCGCAGTCATCACCTGCTCCACAGATGCCGGATCCAGATTGAGGCTCACCGGATCGATCTCCGCAAACACCGGTGTGGCATTTACCTGAATCACGGCATTGGCAACCGCTATGAATGCGAAGGAAGGAACAATCACCTCGTCGCCCTTGCCCACCCCCAGAACCAGCAGCGCCAGATGCAAGCCGGCCGTTCCGGAGCTGACCGCCACCGCATGATCCACACCGTGGTACTCCGCCAGCGCTCTTTCAAAAGCTCCAAGTTCCGGTCCAAGGCTAAGCTGGGAGGTGCGCAAAACGGCCGTCACCGCGTTGATCTCTGCTTCTGTAATATCCGGCGCAGCCAGTGGAATGCGCATTGTCATGCCTCTCCTCTCGCATCTGAGACTGGAGCGGGTTGCTTCATCAGCAGACCGTCAAGCCGGACGGTCGCAAGCACGGAAACAATCGCCTCAGCCGCGGTCCCATCGCCATAGGGATTCGTCATCCCGGCAAGGCCTTTGCGAAAGTCAACGCTCAGGGCGCGCTCAATGGCCGCGCCAATTGCTCCAGCATCCGCAGAAACATCCATCACGTTGCGGGCCCGCTCGCGGCCTTGCTGCCGGATGCCGACATTCACCACCGGCAAAGCAAAGGACGCTGCTTCCATGATTCCGCTCGACGAGTTACCAATCATCGCGTCCACTTGCTGCAGCAGGCTCCAATAAGTAACAGCATCGAGATTGACAAAGATATGCGTATCAGCCCGTACCGTCGCGAGCTCCCTCGCGCGCTCGATCAGCGCATAGCTGCCGGCATCTGTATTGGGATACACAAAGATCAACTGTCCCGGAGCCTGCGCAAGCGCCTCAAACAGAGCCTCGGCCTCTGCATTCGTGTCGCGCAGTATGGTAACCGGATGCCATGCCGCCAGCAGCGTTGGCGAGCTGAGCGTGACGCCAAGACGCTCTTCCAGCGCGGAACGCGTAAGGAGCTTCGACCTCCGAAGATGATCCAGGGAAGGTGCGCCCGCATGATGGACACGCCAGGATTCTTCCCCCATCGCAATCACGCGCCGGCGTGCAGTTTCGGTGGAGGTGAAATGGATGTGAGCAAGCTTCGTAAGTGCATTGCGCACCGCGTCGTCGATAGCTCCCTGGCTGATCTCGCCGCCCTCAATGTGCGCCATCGGAATGCGCAGCGCCAGAGCCACAGCCGCCGGCGCCAGCATCTCATAGCGATCGGCAATCACCAGCAAGAGATCCGGCCGCCACGCCGTGAGCGCATCCGCAAGGCTCAAAATGGCAAGCCCGATCGTCTTGGCCATTCCCGTATCCGTATCGGAGCTGAGCAGACACTCAATGCGGCCCAGAACAGGAAAACCGTCTCGTTCGATCTCCGCGATGGTCGCGCCAAAGTTGGGAGAGAGATGCGGGCCCAGCGCAAAGACGCCGAGTTCCACATCGGGTTGGTTGTTCAGTTCGCGCAGCGGCCAGTAAAGATGGCTGTAATCCGCGCGAGAGGTGGTAATCACGCCTATCCGCCGTTTGCCCCGCATAGCCTCGCCCCCAATCACGCCGTTACCCGCGCAGAACGTTCAGCGGCTAGCGATAACAGCGTCTGGCTCGGTCTGTACTCCGGAACCAGGGCCTGCAAGTGCCTCAGCGCTTCCATAACGTCGCGCGCATCGAGCGCCATGCGCAGCCGGGCAAGCGCAGTGCGCAACTTGTCGTTAGCCAACGCCGGCGATGCAATCGAAATCATTCCCTTTGCCGGTGCGGGTCCTGCCGTCTCCGCCCTGGACAAGAACTGCTCTGCCTCTTTGTCGCCCGCGCGCAGCCCTGTGAAACACACGGAAATGGAACGGTCCGGAGCCAGCTCGCGAATCATGAAGCTCGCCAGATCCGTAATTCGATGCGCTGCAGGCAAAGCGGGGGCCAGCAGCACAGGCGGTTCCGCCTCCAGCGCTGCAAAGAGCAACATGTTCACCGCTTCATCCAGCGTAACAAAGTACCGGCTGACAGCCGCTCCCGTCACGGAGAGCGGACCGCCGGTCGCGATCTGCCTGGCGAATACCTCGACGACACTGCCGCGTGAGGCCAGCACGTTGCCCAGCCGCAGCGCCGTCCCACCTGCAGAGAGCACAATCTGCTCAGCTATCCGCTTCGTCGCGCCCATGATGGACGCTGGAGCAACGGCTTTATCCGTGGAAAGCAGAATGACGCGTGCACCGGCAGCCGCCTCAACCAGAGTAAGCGTTCCGAAGACATTGTTCTCTATCGCCGCCAAAGGCTGGTCTTCGAGCAGCGGAACGTGCTTGAAAGCACCGGCATGAAACACCAGCTTCGGTGAGCGCTGGGCAAAGATGTCCTCCAGGAGTGCGCGATCTCCCACGCTTCCCAGCCAAAACTCCGTCGGTACGTCTACACCGGCTTCATCCCATTGGCGCTGCAGCGTATAAAGATTGCTCTCTGAGGCATCCAGGAGCACGAGCCGCGGTGGTTCAAGCGCAGCCAGACGCATCGCAAGCGCGGAGCCGATCGACCCTCCCGCGCCAACCACAAGAACTGGCGTCTGGTGCAATCGTTTGAGGGTGTCATCCGCCGGCGGCTCTATCTCCGGACGAGCCAGAAAATCGCCCCAGTCCAGCATTTTGGTGCACGAGATCATGCCCGCAGTATAAATTGATGCCAGCTGCGCGATGGCGTCTCCAGCCAGGCTTCCTGCCGCCGCAGCGATCTTTGGGATCCGTATTCCGCATATACTGGGCCCTGACGTGATTCCAGGGGTGCCATCTGCCGCGCCACCGAAGAGAGTATCCGATAACAATGCGGGTTCGAATTGCTTGGTATTTCTTGCTTGTAATCTCTGCCGCAACGCCTGCACATGCGGTGACGGAAAAGCGTGACAACCTGGAAGCGATCCAGCTGAACAATCAAGGTGTTGCGTTCATGGGTCAGCAGTCCACGGAACGCGCTGCTGGGGCTTTTGCAGCAGCTTTCAAGATGGATCCCGGTTTCGCCCAAGCGGAGATCAACGAGGGAATCGCACTCTACACGCTGCAAAAGCTGAATGACGCCGAGCAGGTGCTGCGCAAGGCCATTGATATCGATCCCGATAGCGCGCAAGCCTGGTACAACCTGGGCTTGACGCAACACTCGAAATACCAGTTAGCTCAGGCGGCGGCCAGCTTCGAGCACGCGATGACCCTTGATCCTCACGATGCGGATTCGCTCTACTTTGAAGGAGCCTGCTACGAAGAGATGGGCCAATTCGCCAAGGCCATCCCGCTCTTCCAGAAGACACTTGAAATCAATTCCTATCATGCCTCGGCGGAGTTCGGCCTGGCCAGGTCCCTGATGCGTATCGGACATACGTCGGAGGCCAGGGAGGACTTCAAACGCTTCCAACACTTGACCAGCGCCAAACTCGGCACGCCGATGGGTCTGGCCTATGGAGAACAAGGGCACTACTCGATCGTTACGGCAGTCAAAGGGCCACAGACAGGTGCACACAAGATGATTCCCGTGCACCTGGTGGCCATGCCAATGATCTCTGGAAACGAGCAATCCGCCTGGACGTCCACCGGTGGCGCTTGCATGATCGATGCCACCGGTTCCGGGCAGATGGATCTGGTGCTGATGCAGTCTGGACCCCAGGCCATTCGCATCCTGCACCGGCGCGGCGATGGGAGCTTTCAGCAGCTTGACGCAGTGGCCATGGGCCTCAACGCCAGCGGCCACGCTGAAGCCTGCACCGTGGGAGACGACACCGGGGACGGACGAAACGATCTCGCGGTGGCCATGGACGATGCGGTCCTTCTCTTTCGCAACCTGGGTCACGGCAAGTTTCAGAACGTTACGGCGGAAGCAGGCCTGACCCCGCGCAACAAACCCATGGGAATCACGTTTGTCGACTACGACCACGACGGCGATCTGGACCTCTTCCTCACTGGATCACCATTGAACCCTGGAAGCGAGTCCGACGTTCTTTGGCACAACAACGGCAACGGCACGTTTACTGAGCGAACCCGGGAGACCGGATTAGCTGGAAGCGGCACAACTGTTGGCGCAACCCTGACCGACTTCAATAACGATCGCGCCGTGGACCTTGCGGTGACCGGCGACGGAGCAGCGCCTGTCTTGTACATCAACCCGAGGGATGGCAAGTGGCCGACTCAGCCGTTATATCAGGGGGAAAATCTCCCCCCCACCACAGGAATCGCCGTCTTCGACTACAACAAGGATGGCTGGATGGACATCGCCGTCACCCACTCCGGCGCGCCGGGACTCACCCTGTGGCGCAATCGTGCAACTCCCGATCATGTGTCCCGGAGATTTGAGCGTGTACCTCTGCCCCTGCATGGCGCCTTGCGCGGCTGGGGCGTGACCCCCATCGACATTGACAACGACGGTTGGATCGATCTCGCAGCGATCGTGGATACAGGCTCCGGACCGGAGGTGCGGGTCTTCCGCAACCGTGGGGATGGCACGTTTCAGGATGTGAGCAAGACGCTCGGACTTGACAACGTGAAGCTCAAGAACCCGCGCGGACTGCTTGCGGCTGATCTGGAAGATGATGGCGCCACGGACCTCATTGTCACCCAGCTTGATGCGCCGCCCGTGCTGCTGCACAATGCAGGCGCAAACAAGAACCACTTTGTGCGCCTCGACCTCACGGGCAACGCTGACAACAAAACTGGATTGGGTGCCAAGGTAGAGGTCTTCGCCAACGGCCTCTGGCAGAAGTGGGAGCTGCCCGGCGCCTCCGGTTACCAGACGCAAGGCCCACCGCAGATTCTCATTGGACTGGGCAAGGCCGAAGGCATCAATCTGCTGCGCATCCTTTGGCCCACCGGCGTCTTGCAGGACGAGATCGATCTGCCCCATACCGAAACCATCACCGAAACAGAGGTTGACCGGCGCGGCAGCTCTTGCCCGGTTCTGTTCGTCTGGAACGGAAGCAAGTACAAGTTCATCACCGACGTCCTTGGCGCAGGCGTTGTTGGTCACTGGTTTTCGCCTACGCTGCACAACATTCCCCGCCCCAGCGAGTGGGTCAGGATCGACGGCGCCGATGTTTCTCCGGTGAATGGAAAAGTGAGTGTTCGTTTCATGGAACCGATGGAGGAGGTGAACTACATCGACCAGCTGCGGCTGGTTGCCGTGGACCACCCCGACAACGTAGAGGTCAATCCCAGTGAGCGATTCCTCGACGATCCCCCGTTCGCTTCGGGCCGCGTGGTGGCCAGTATGGAAGCGCGTCCGCCCGTGGCAGCGTGGGACGGCAACGGCCTTGATGTGCTGCATAAGCTTCTCCAGCGCGATCACCAGTTCGCAAGCGGATTCACGCCGCTGCAGTATGACGGCTTTGCCAACCTTCACGCGCTGACACTGGATCTGGGCAGGATCGATCCCAAAGCTCCCTTGCGGCTGCTCATGACAGGCTACGTCGATTACTTCAGCGCCACTTCTCTCTACGCTGCCTGGCAGGCAGGCGTACGACCGATCGCCCCTTACGTCGAGGCACAACTTCCTGATGGCAAATGGCAGCGCATCACCGGCGAGGCCGGATTCCCCGCCGGCCTGGAGCGCACCATGGTCTTGAACCTGACGGGCAAGCTACCGCCCGGCGCCCAACGCATCCGGCTCATGACGAATCTCCAGATCTACTGGGATCAGGTACTCATCGACAACCAGGCGCCAGGCAGCTTCCGCACCACAGAGTTGCCGCTCGACTTCGCCACGGAGCAGTTTCAAGGCTATCCCAAGGAGATCGACGGAGCCAGCCCTGGGGATCTCAGTTACAGCTACAATCTCGCAAGCCTCACCGGTCCCTTCCAGCACGAACGCGGCGACTACACGCACTTCGGGGATGTAACTCCTCTTCTCAAAGGCGCCGATGACCGCTTCGCCATCTTTGGCAGCGGCGAAGGCATCGCGGCGGAGTTCAATACATCCAATCTGCCCTCACTTCCCACAGGCTGGAAGCGTGATTACTTCTTCTATGCAAACGGATATGAGAAGGACATGGACTGGTGGGACTCCTCACCGTTTACCGTGACGCCGCTTCCCTTCCATGAGATGGTCTCCTATCCGTATCCCGTCCAGCAAGGCTTTCCAACCAGTGCCGCCGCGCTTCGGTACCGACTGAATTGGAACGATCGGTATGTCTCGGGAGACCCCACGGGGCTGCATCAGTTCCACTATCAATGGCTTCCTTCCACCCCGCAGGACGATCGCTCCACGGATATACGGAAGCACGCGCCTGCTTTCACCAACCAGCAGCAGGTCCCGTAGAGATGCGCCGCATCTGCCGGCATACATCGAATCAGTGCGGGCAGGTCACGCCACACTGCACCACAATCAAGAAATAAGGAGAAGCGAGCATGATAGCGCGATCCATAGCAAACCGGGTTACAAAAGGAATGTTGATCCTGGCGATTGCAGTTGCACCCCTCGCAACCAGGGCACAAGTGAAGGGGGCGGTTCTGCAACCCACAGCGCTACAAAGTCTGATCCCGGCAACCGTCTTCTATCGCGGTCAGACAGCAACCACTCAGTTGCGCAACTCCGGGGGAGTGAAGTTTGAAGACGGCTACTACATTCTTGCGGCCCTTGTGGATACATCAGGGTACTCCAACGCCATCCAGGATGACTTTCAAGCTTATTTCATTACCGAGGTTCCGATTCGTATCAATGGAATGAAACTGGGGGCCGGTGTCTACGGTATTGGCTTTGTGGCCGGCAGAAAGTTCGTAATAACCGATGTGGGCGGCCATAAAGTGCTCACTGTCGATTCTGTTACAGACAGCAGCCTCAAGCGGCCCAGGCCTCTGAACGTCCTCGCCGAACCAGGCGGGAAGTTCCACCTGTGCGAGGGGCGCGATTATGTGGTCCTGAGCAGGTAGAACCTGGAACATATCGAGATGATTGCGGTTGACTTGCCCTTGCCGGGCAAAGCTCCTTTCCTGCCCCTGCAAGCTCTCTGCTCTCCAGCGCCGGAGTGGACTTGAGAACCAACATCATGACCGAATCTGACTCCAACCTGCATCTCACACCAGCCGTAGCGCAACTGGAGCTGCTGCGCACCGGCAGGCTCGCCGTCGCGGAACTGGCTGAGGCGCATCTACGGCAGATCCAGCGGCTCAATCCTGCGCTGAACGCATTCGCAGACTTTGATGCGGAGCGCGTACGTGCTCAGGCCCGGCGCATGGACGCATCGACAGGCGTCCGAGGGCCGCTTTACGGGCTACCAGTTACGGTCAAGTCGTCGATTGCCGCCGCAGGCTTTCGTTGTGAGATGGGCAGCCTGCTCCATCGCGGCGACATCCCTCGCGAAGACGCCGTCGTGGTGGCGCGACTGCGCGCTGCCGGAGCCTTGATTCTCGGCACCACCAACTGTCCCGAGTTTCTGATGGCCTACGAGACAGCGAACCTGCTCCACGGGCGGACGCATAACCCCTGGGACCTGGAACGGACGCCCGGAGGATCGAGCGGCGGCGAATCAGCTGCCATCGCCGCCGGGCTCTCGGCGGCCGGGCTGGGCAGTGACAGCGGCGGATCGGTGCGCGTACCCGCGCACTTCACCGGCATCTGCTCACTGAAACCCACTCCGGGACGCATTCCCGGCATGGGTCACCTGCCGCCATGCGTGGGGCCATTTTCAATCCTCGGAGCCATCGGCCCCATGGCGCGCACCATAAGCGACGTGACCCTGCTGTTTCAGACTTTGAGCGGGCAGGATCCGGGTGACCCATGCAGTCCTCCGCTGCCGCTGCTTGAGACCAACCGCCAGCAATTATGCGCCCGACCCATCGGCTACTTTGAGGACGACGGGCTGATTCCTGTCACGCCGGAGACGCGCGCCGCCGTTCGGGCTGCCGCTCAAGCCATTCGCGAAGCGGGATTTCGTGTTGAACCCTTCCGGCCCAGCACACTGGAGGCCTTGCGCCGCCTGTGGTGGAAGTTTTTTGTGCAGTGCGGGGCCATGTTTTATGAGCCCGCAATCCGCGACAGACGCGAGCAACTGAGCCCCATCTTCACGGAGTTCCTCGGCATCGCGGAATCAGCCCGGCCGCTCACCGCAGCGCAGTTGCTGGACACCTGGGCTGAACTGGATATCACTCGCGCCAGAACGTTGGCCGAGATGCGCAACTACACGGCTCTGCTCTGCCCTGTGTCCAGCATCCCGGCCTTTCGCCACGGCGAGCGGCAATGGAATATCGAAGGCCAGACCGTCGAGTATCTCGATGCCGTGCGGCACACCCAATGGTTCAATGCGCTGGCCGCACCTGCCGCAGTGGTTCCCGTGGGCAAATCCGCGCAGGGTTTGCCGATCTGCGTGCAGATTGCGGCCAGGCCCTTCGAAGACGAGACGGTTTTGGGCGTCGCCGCAGTGCTGGATGCGGCATTCGGATACAGCCCACCTCCCATCGCAACGTTGTAATCCAATCGCCGTCGATCCAGCTCTCCAGGCAATCTCGATCCCTTCTCTGCACCAAGAGAGGAAGAGAAACAGCAGCAGCCTTGCGATCGACTCCAACCTCCATCTTTTGATGGAGGTAAGACGATAAACGACCACCGTATAATTCAATCTCTCCCAGAATGGAGCGTGCTACGTGCGCGCAACGCGGCAAGATTGTTTTGCCGGAACCCCGGATGTTTTAAAGGACGAGCGGCGGCAACAGACGGTCATCCGGGTTCTGGGAATCGAAGTTGGCGGAGAGGACTTTGTCACCATGGCAGGGCCGTGCTCGGTTGAGACCGAGTCCCAGCTTATGGCCACCGCTGATCACGTTCGCCGCTGCGGTGCTCGCATCCTGCGCGGCGGCGCCTTCAAGCCACGCAGCTCTCCGTACTCCTTCCAGGGGCATGGCCTCAAGGGTCTCAGAATGCTTGCGCGCGCCCGCGCGGAGTACGGACTGGCCATCGTCACCGAGGTCATGTCAGAGTGTGATGTGCCCATGGTGGCCGAGTATGCCGACATACTGCAGATCGGCTCGCGCAGCATGGAAAACTTCTCCCTGCTGGAGGCTGCAGCCCGATCGGGGCGACCTGTGCTTCTCAAGCGTGGAATGGCTGCCACGGTTACCGAGATGCTCCAATCTGCGCAGTTGATCCTGGAAAACGGAAATCCCAATGTCATTCTTTGCGAACGAGGCATACGCACCTTCGAAACCTCGATGCGCAACACCTTCGATGCCGCAGCCATCGCCCTGCTCAAGCAGATCTCGCACCTGCCGGTGATCGCCGACCCCAGCCACGCGGCCGGGTATCGCGACCTGGTTCCCTCGCTGGCGCGCATCGCCGTAGCCGCAGGCGCTGACGGTCTGCTGGTTGAAGTTCACCCCGATCCCGATCAAGCCTGGAGTGACGGGGAACAGTCCCTGGATTTTGTGGAATTCCAGACAATGATGGTCTCCCTTGAACCTTATCTTTCGCTGCGCTCGTCTGTACGCAGCACATCCATGGACGCAGAGTTGACGGAGGTCGGTGGGTGAGGGGTCCTCTCTTCTTGTTTTTAGCTGCACTGTATGCCGGCATCCCTGCGCCCTCGCGCGCCTTACCGCCCGGCACGGCGGCTCCATTGGGCGCGGACTTTATTGTCACAGCCGCACCGGTCTACGTTCCCCTGGCAGAGATGCACGGACGAGAACGCTTCCCCCACGGAGCTCAGTTACTGCTGGTCCATGACGGCAAGGCAACACCACTCGTGGCCGGCTTCGCAGAGACCGCGGACGCCGATATCTCCTTCGACGCAAAAAGGGTGCTCTTCGCCGGCAAGCGTACCACCGGCGATCCATGGCAGATCTGGGAGCTCACACTCCAGGATGGTTCGGTGCGAAACGTCATCCAAACGGAAGGCGACGCCGAGAGGCCCTTCTATCTGCCGGGCGGACGCATGGTCTGGGCGCAGCGCACCGCCTCCGGATTCCGGATCGAGTCCGCTCCGGATGGCCATCCGCCAAAGGTTCCGTTCCTGAACCCGACCGCGGGTCCCGGCATCCTCCCCCTCACGTACATCCAGACCAGCACCTTTCCCGCCACCATCCTGGCCGACGGACGCATTCTCTTTGAGTCCGGCTACCCGCTCGGCGAGGGTGCAACTCCTGAGCTATATGTGGTCTACGCTGACGGCTCGGGGGTGAGAGCTCTCCGCCCGTTTCAAGGTCGCGCCCGCTGGGGAGGTTCGGAGCTGGCCTCCGGCGACGTCGTGTTCACCCAGGGAAGCTCGCTGGCGCGCTTTACCTCTTCACTGCTGCAGCAGACTCCCATCGCTGCTCCCCATGCTGAATACGCCGGAGCAATTCAGGAGACGGCTTCGGGCGCATGGCTGCTCAGCGCTCGCAGGACCGGCGAAGCGCACGATGCGATTGACCGATGGATACCCGGAGCGGCAGCCCTTGAAACTGTCCTGGCACAGCGCGGTGATGATCTTGTCGAACCCGTGCTGCTGGCGCCGCGCACTCCCCCGCGGCGCTTCCCCTCAGACCTGCACCCGTGGAAGTACGCCAATCTCCTTGCCCTCGACTCTCGCTTGTCCCTCGAAGGCAACTTGAAGCAGACGCCCGCGTCGGTCCGCTTGGAGACCCAGGACCCGAATGGCCGTGTCCAGGTCAACGGCACGGCGCCGGTCGCCCCCGATGGCTCCTTCTTTGTGAAGGTACCGGAGAACCGTCCGATTCGCTTTCTTGTGCTCGACAGAAACGGCGCCGTACTGCGCCGTGAGCGCGGTTGGTTCTGGAGCCGCGGCGGCGAACAGCGCGCCTGCATCGGTTGCCATACGGGACCGGCGCTCTCTCCTGAAAATCGCACCCCTGAAGTGCTGCTGCGCACCACCACCCCGGTTGACCTCACCGGGGATTCACCCCTCACAGCAACGCGCACCGATGTGCAGAAAGGCAATACGAGATGATCCTTCGCTCTCTGCTCCTTTTCTCTGTGGCCGTCTCGATTGCCACTGCGCAAAACGCCGCACCACCGGCGCAGCCCAACCCGGATGCCGCAAAAGCGCTGGGACAATCGACGATCCGCTTTGAAGATGCCACCCCCCAGTCCGGAATCCACTTCGTCCACAGCTTTGGATCCGCCAAGCTGAGCTCTCTGCTGGAAGGCACCGGCGCCGGCTGCGTCTGGTTCGACTACAACAACTCCGGCCGCAAGTCGCTCTTTGTCGTCAATGGAAGCACCCTTGACGCGGGCATGACGCCCAATCCCCTGTCGCCCCAGCCTGACCCAGCTCCGCACGCCCATCTGTATCGCAATGACGGTAACGGTCATTTTACTGATGTAACCGCGCAGTCGGGCCTCGATCCGGATCTGTACGGCGACGCCGTCACCGTCGCAGACTACGACAACGACGGCTATCAGGACCTGCTGGTCACCGGCTACGGCAAGGTCATTCTCTATCACAACAACGGCAACGGCACATTTACTGACGTCACCCGGCAAAGCGGCATCAAGGTAAACGGCTGGGCCATCAGCTCCACCTGGCTTGACTACGATCGTGATGGCTGCGTGGATCTTTTCGTCGGCCGATACGTCAAATTCGACCCCAAATATCGCTCCTACTATGCGGCGGACAACTACCCCGGGCCGCTCAGCTATGCGGGCGAGTCGAACATGCTCTTTCACAACAACTGCAACGGCACGTTCACCGACGTCTCCGACAAGTCCGGAATCAGCGCGTCCATCGGCCGGACCATGGGAGTCACCGCAGCCGACTTCGACAACGACGGCTGGGATGACATCTACGTCACCAATGACGACACTCCAAACTTCCTCTTCCACAACCTGCACAATGGAACCTTCCAGGAGATCGCCAACATCACCGGCGCGGCCTATGGAGAGGATGGCGAAGCCACATCCTCCATGGGTCCGGTCGCAGCCGACCTCTGGAACCGCGGAGTGCTGGACCTCTGGGTGACCGATGGAAGCTACAACCGTCTGCTGAAGAATCTGGGTGCTCCGCAACTCGGATCTCCCCCGACCAAATCAGACTGGCAGGGCTTTCAGGATGTTACCGCTGCCAGCAACATCTCCCAGGTCGAGGGGCAATACGTCAGTTGGGGCAGCGGCGTCTACGACTTCGACAACGACGGCCTGCTGGATATCCTGGTCCTTCACGGCGGGCTCACCCACATGATTCCGATGGAGCACACCCTCTTCCGCGGAATGGGCGACGGCAAATTCGAGGATGCGTCGCGCCAGGCAGGCCCCGTGCTGAGCGTGCGCACCGTAGCGCGCGGCGCCTGTTTTGCCGACTACCTGAACGATGGCAAAGTTGGCGCCTACGTGGTCAACCTCGGATCGGAGGGGACGCTGCTTCACAACGTCTCCTCCGGCGCCGGCCACTGGGTTGACGTCCAACTCGTCGGCGCCATGAGAAAGGGCGATGCGGGTGTGGCCGCCGGCGATCCTCTGGCAAGGAGCAACCGCGACGGCATCGGCGCGCGTATCGAAGTCTACACCAGCAGTGTGCGCCGGACGGCGGAACGAGTGGCCAGCTCCGGCTACCTCTCGCAGAATCAAGGACGCGTGCACTTTGGCTTGGGCAATGCTCCGGTCATCGACAAATTGGTCGTCCGTTGGCCAAGTGGAATTGTTCAGACGCTCCCGAATCAACCGGTGGATCGCGTGCTCACGGTGCAGGAGCCGGGAAGAGGGGGGCCGCAATGAATCGTATCGGGCCAGGTGGACGCGGTACATCCTCCCACCGCATCGCGACGCTCGCTGCGCTGATTGCGGCACTGCTGATCGTCGCGCCGTGGCGCGGCCAGACCGTCCACGCCGCCACCGCTCCTCAAACCGGCGAAGTTCTGGGCTACGCCTCGCCCGTGGAGTTGCTGTTTTCGCCGGACGGCACACGGCTCTATGTACTCTGCCAGGATAGCGGCGAGGTGCGCGTGCTGAATGCCACAACCTACGCTCCCATCCAGACCATCGTCGTTGGCCACGTGCCGCGCGGATTCTTTCTCACTCCAGACGGGAACAGGCTGTTCGTAGCCAACTCCTGGGATGACACCATCTCGGTGATCGACACCCGGGCGCTGAAGGTGGCCGCCACCTGGCATGCAGGGATGGAACCCTCCAGTGTCGTTGAAGACTCCGCCGGCAAGTATCTTTACGTCGCCAACCGCATCAGCAACGACGTCGCGGTGCTGGACGCCCACACCGGGAGCGAGGTCAAGAGGCTGGCCGCCGGACGCGGGACGAGCTATATGACGCTCTCGCCCGATGGCCAGCGAATCTACGTCACGCATGTCTATCCCAATCCCGCACCCTTGGGCTCGCAGCCGGAGTCGGAGATCACGGTCATCGACACGGCCAGCGCCGAGGTGATCAATCGCATTCCCCTGCCAAGCATCGCCGGCGCCTTTCACATAGCGGTCACCTCCAATAGCCGGTTGGGTGTGGTAGCCGAACTGCATCCGAAGAACCTGTTGCCGATGACGCAGGTCGAGCAAGGCTGGGCCTTTGAAGATACACTCACGTTGTTCGGCTCGGGTGTACAGAACAAGACGGTCGAAGTGCCGCTCGACGATCTGGACAGCTACGCCGTGCGACCCTTCGGAGTGGCTATTACGCCGGATGGTTCGCACCTCTACGTGAGTTCCGGCGGCTCGGACATCGTCACCGCCATCAACCTGCCGCACCTGCAACGTTATGTCCATACCCAGCACGGCCCCATCGTGTATAACCTGGCTGCCGGCGCCCATTACGTGGTGGCGCGCATCCCCGTGGGCAAGGATCCGCGTGGCATGGCCGTCAGCGCCGATGGCCGTCGGCTGCTGGTAGCCAACCGGCTCGACGACACCATCAGCGTCATCGACACGCCCACCAGCAAGGTGGTCACCACAATTGCTCTGGCTCCATCCAGGCGCCTGTGGACGGAGAACTTCGGCCTGCAGATGTTCTCCGAGATGACCATCGCCACGCCGGGGCAGAGGCGCTGCCCTGCCTGTCATATCGATGAGCGGCATCGTAACGCCAAAAGGATGAAGCTGACCCCACAGCAGCAGGTGGAGGCTCTGCGGCGCGGCCAACAGGCCTTCTATACCGCGAGCTACTCCTTCCATGGCGGCATGGGCTGCACCAACTGCCACATCGACACCACCATGGACGGGATGCGGTGGAACTTTGAACCAGCAGGCCTGGGCCGAAACATCGTGGAAAATATGCTGCTGGAAGACATACGAAACACTACGCCCTACGATTGGAGTGGCATCAATCCCAATCTGCCCACCCAGGGCGGGCCGCGGACGGAACAGTTCATCTGGCGCTCACAGAACTTTGACGTCCGCACACTGGCCGATCTATCCGCCTATATCAACAGTCTGCCGGCGCGGCCTAACCGCTGGCGCCTGCCCAACGGCGAACTCACGCCGTCGCAGCAGCGCGGCAAGCAGATCTTTGATCGGACGGTCGACGACTTCGGCAAGCCCATCCCGCTCGCCAATCGATGCAACTTCTGCCACAGCGGCCCGCTGGGAACGGATCACCGGAAGGTTGACGTCGGAACCAGGGGCCCAAACGATGATTCGGGGCTATTCGTAACGGCGCAGTTGACCAACATCGCGCTCACCGCGCCTTACCTCCACGACGGCTCGGCGGCCACGCTCGAAGAGATATGGACCATCTACAACCCTCACGACCAGCACGGTCGCACCAATGACCTGACCAAGGACCAACTGAACGACCTGATCAACTACCTGCGGACCCGCTGAAAGGACACGGAACATGGGAGGGATGCTCAACAAGCTTTGCCTGGGTATGGTGCTTGCGGCCATAGCGGCGCCGGCATTTGCCGCAGCGCCTCCATCGGCCCCATTGCCTCCATCGCCCCGGATGCCTCATTACCGCTTTGTCAACTACACCACTGCGAATGGACTGCCCAACAATCACGTCTACTCCGTTCTGGTGGATGGAAGCCGCATCTGGGCGGGGACCGATGATGGGTTGGGCCTGTATGAAAACGCCAGGTGGCGGACCTTTACCACCAGGGATGGCCTGGCTCAGCAAGCCGTGCTTTCACTTGCGCTCGACAAACGAACTGGCGACGTGTGGGCAGGAACCATGGGCGGGCTGAACCGCATCTCCGGCGGGCGCATCATCGCCACCTACAACCAACTGAACTCAGGGCTGAGTAACGATATCGTCTACGGCGTATCGGTAGAAGGAAAAAATGTTTGGGTCGCCACCGCCGCAGGAGCCTGCCGGCTGAACCTGGATACGAACCAATGGTCGATTTATACCGATACCAACACCCCCATGAAGGAGATCTGGGCCTATGGCGTCTCCGCCGCGCCCGACAAGGTGTACTTCGCCATCTGGGGTAGCGGCCTGCTCGAGTACAACCAGCAAACCAGGCTATGGGACATCTACGAAGATCCCGACCACCAGACCGACATTGTGCTCTTCAAAGACCAGGGGCTCATCCACGACATCGTCTCTTCCGTCAGTTATGTGGAGAAGACCGTCTGGGTGGCCACTTACTTCGGCGCCAGCCGCTACGATGGCCGCTATTGGCATAACTTCCTCACCAAGGACAGCGGTCTGCCGTCGAACTTCATCAACTACGTGAAGGCGGTGGACGCCAACCACGCATGGTTCTGCACCGACAAGGGGCTGGCTTACTACGACGGTGCCAACTGGGCCGTCTACACACCGTCACTCACCAACGGCAAGCCGGAGATGTGGGTCAGCAACGCCCAGGGTCATGCGGCCCATATCCCCGTCACCACCGCACCGGCCAACAACTATATGCTCGGCATCGACTTCCAGGGCCGCGATATCTGGATCGCGACGGCCGGGGGGTTGAGCCACGGAATCTTCGAACCACAACCATAAGGAGCCACCACCATGAGTTCATCTACTGCAAGTCTTGAGACCATCACCCGCGCGCCGATCGAGAAGCACGCCGTCACCAACTACGGCGTGCTCAACGAGGCCTACTGTTATGACAAACCGAGTTCCTTTTCGCGAGGCATGAAGATCGACCTCGGTCAGGTGACCATCCTGTTCATCTCAGGCACCGCATCGATCGACGAGCACGGCAAGAGCGTGCACATCGGCGACTTCCGCGCACAGATGCGACGCACGCTCTCCAACATCACCGGACTGCTGGAGAGTGAGGGTTGCACCTGGCGCGACATCGTCAGAACCACCTGCTATCTGCGGGACATCGAACGCGATTACGAGGCCTTCAACGAAGAACGGACGGCCTTCTACAAAGAACAGGGGCTTGATCCCCTGCCCGCATCAACTGGCATTCAAGCCATTCTCTGCAGGCCGGAGTTGCTGATCGAGATCGAGGCTATCGCCATGTTCCGCAGCAACAAGGCGGAGATCAGCAAGGAGCAGTAATCATGATCAAGGGATGGTTGACGGCCGCCGCCTGTCTTTGGGCGACGGCCGTAGCGGGCACGGTTCTGTGCCAGACGCTCAAAGAGGGTTCGGTTGCACCTTCGGACCGGAACACGACGAACTCCTGGTGCTCCTGCGGCGCCCATCCCCCGGGACCGGAGCCCGTATGGACCGCCAAACCGTATGCCAACGTACCGCAGGATCTGGAGCCCTATGCCAGGTTCGTCAAGCCATACAACTTCTATTACCTTCAACCGACGATCTGGAACGGGCCCGGACGAGATGTACCCCCTCCCCGGAATCTGACCGAAGTACGTATCGGTTTCGTGGGCCCCATCTCTCCGCACGATCCTGACTACGTCATGGGCACGCACATGCTGCAAGGCGTGCAACTGGCGATAGATGAAGCGAACACCCGTGGCGGGTACGGAGGCAAACCGTTCCGCCTGATGCTGCACGACGACTACAACAACTGGCAGGCGGGTGCGGCCAGCGGCAACATCCGTCCCACCAACCCTGCCATCTGGGGGGCCGGCCTGGATCCAGCCGTCCAGTGCATCTACGACGACAAGGACTGGGCCATCTTCGGCTCCATCAGCTCTGAGACCACGCATGAGATGTTGCGTCTGGCGCTCAAAGCCGAGATCCCCATCGTCAATTCAGCCTCCACGGATCCCACCATCCCGGAAACCTCTGTCCCCTGGTACTTCACGGATCTGCAGGATGACCGCGTGCAGGGCTACACACTGGCGCGCCGCATCTATACCGAACTTGGCCTGAAAAACGTTGCGATCCTGCGCGTCAACAACCGCTATGGCCGCATGGGCATCGTCAAATTTCACTCCGCCTCGCTTCGCCTCGGCCATCCCGTCGTCCTCGAACAGACGTTTGTGGCTGGGACCACCGATTTCTCGCGGGCGCTGAGAAACATCCAGGACTCGCGTGCCGACGCCGTCGTCTTGTGGGCCGACGAAGCTCCCGCAGCCATGATTTTGAAGCAGATGCGCGCTATGGGAATGAAACAGCGCGTCTTTGGCTCCTATCGCACGCTTGGCTCCACGCTTCTGGCCCAGGCAGGCCCGGCGGCAGAGGGATTTGAAGCTGTGTTTCCATACGATCCCACCCGCACAGACCCGCGCTGGCTCGCCTTCAATCGTCGTTTCGATTCCCGCTTCCACGAGCCTCCCGATCAGCTTGCGTCCCTTGCCTACGATGCCATGAACATCCTGCTCGACGCCATCTGTAGAGCTGGCTTGAATCGGGTCCGCATTCAGGACGCCCTGGACGATGTGCGGCAATATGACGGCGTGACCGGGCCCATGCTCTTCGATCCCAACCGGAAGAATGTCGCGCCGATGTATCTGGGCACAGTGCACCATGGGACGATCACCTACCGGCTCGCTCCCATGTCGAAGCCGCAGGGCACAGCGCAGAAGTCAGCGCAGAAGTCAGCGCAGCCCACCACCGCAAACAACGGTGCCGGCCAATCTCCCGCTGCGACTCCTGCGGCAGAACCCACTCCCTATGCACGCGTGGGTGAGGATGGCATCCGTTACTTTGGACCGGCACAGCCCAGCGTTCCGCGTGGCGCCTTGCGCGCCGTTCTCTTCGGCCCCCAGGCCGCCAAACTGGCGCAGTCGCCCGCCATCAGGGAGCAGTTGGCCGCAGCCGGGCAAAGGGGGCGCGCATGGCTGCTCCTGCCCGTGGACAGCGACCAGCAGTGGGGCATAGCCTCCACCCAACTGGTTCGTTTCTTGTGGAACGAACACGCTCTGGCCATCATTGCTCTGGGCAGCAAAGCCGGTCATCTGTCGGAACAACTGGCACTGAAGACCTTCGTCCCGGTTGTGGCTGTATCCAACGACCAGACGCTCACCTCGGCGGCGGTGCCCTGGATCTTTCGCCTGCCCACCGGAACCTCCGCCGTGGCGGCCCTGCGCCTGCTCACCGACGCCGAAGCACGCGGCGGACCGAACCCCGAACGGGTAAGGGACGTGCTGGCCTCGGGTGAACCAATCTCCGGATTCGCCTTTCTTCCCAGCGGAGATCCACGCGTGCAGTAGGTCTCGGATGCTTGCGGCCGATCCGCACGCCCCCTCCGGGTACGCAGCAGTAGCAAACAGCTACAACCACTTCATCCAGCCCGCAGGGGGCAGGCCTGGAGCCAGGAAGTTCGCGGCGTTCCCGGTGGCGCGGGCCACAGCCTCGGCGGCCAGGCGGCCGCTGCGCACGGCCCCTTCCATCGTCGCGGGCCAGCCGGACTGAGTCCAGTCCCCGGCGAGGTAAAGATTGCCTCCGGGAGCCTCCGCGGCGGGGCGGAAGCGGTCCAGCCCGGGGGTTACCGAGAAGGTGGCCCGAGCCTCCTTCAGCACCGCGGACTTAAGCACTTTGGCCTGGCGAAACTCTGGAAAAAACCTCGCCAGCTCGTCCGTGGCGGAGTGAAGAATCTGCTCCGGCCTCTGCCCAAGCTCGGCGTGCGAGGCGCTGATGACCAACTCAAGGTAGTGGCTGCCGGTCGGAGTTTGCTCAGAGTCTCTGATCTCCACGCTGCGGCTCGCGGTCTCCAGACTGCGGATTCTTGTCTTGTTGAAGAGCCACTGGATGCGGGTGTCCAGTAGGGCTGCGTGATCCAGATCCGTGATCGCGCGGTCCAGCCAGAGGTGAACGGTGGTGATGGGCGCGTGGATGAAGTGGGAGAGCAACGGCAGGATCCGCTGGCGCTGCGGAGACTCTTCAGGGAGCGTCGCCAGCAGGCGCGCCGTCTGCTCAAACGGCAGGGCAAGGATCAGGCTGGGCGCCGTGTGTCTGGTCACCCCTCCGGAGCCGTCCGAGGCCACGGCCTGCCACAGGCCGTCGGGCAGCACCTCAATGCTCTCCACGCTGGAGCGATAGTGCAACACCGTTCCCTGCTGCACAGCCAGTCGAGCCACAAGACCATAAAACTCTGAGAGCGGCTGGGAGGGTATGCCGAAGCGGCCACCCGCCGCGGATCTCAGAAACGACTCATAAAAAACCTGCCCGGCGTAGCGGGTGGAGCAGCGCTCGAAGGTGTCATTCAGGGTGCCCACAATGATGGGCTCCCAGAAGTGACGTATCGCGCGTTCGGTCTGGCCTGTGCGCTTGAGCCAGGCTGAGAAGGGTTCGTCGTCACGGACGGGATAGCCGCGGAGAAAGCCAAGCAGACCGAGGGCGATGCGGGACTTGTCCACCAGGGAGAGCATGGGTGCACGCAGAAAACTGAGCGTGTTGTGAGCCGGAGCAGGAAGCGATCCTGCCGCAATCTCGCTGCGGCGAGGCGGGTTCTTCGCTCCGGACGGTTCAAGGAAAGTGATGCTGTCGTACCAGCGAATGTGCTCCGCTGCGCCGCACAGCCGACAGAGATCCAGCAGATTGGTACAGCAGCCCAGCAGAACATGCTGAGAGTCGACGACCTCGTTGAGCGCGGGGTGGGTGTAGGAGTAAGCTCGGCCTCCGGCGAAGGGTCTGCGCTCCAGCAGCGAGACCGTTGCTCCGGCTCCGGAGAGAGCCACCGCGGCAGCCAGGCCCGCTGCCCCGGCGCCGAGAATCAGAACATCGGGCGTGGTCGGTTGGCTCATCCCTGGCGCCTTGCCTGCAGCGACCCGATCATCCCCCGGGCCAGGATGGCGAGCTTGCGTCCCGTGGAGACGGAGACCCGCTCCCGGAAGACCGCCGATGGATCCTCGGCGATCCGGTCCAGCAGTTCGTGATAGATCTGGACCAGAACGCGCATGGCGGGACGAGCCTCCGGATCCAGCAGCGGAATCAGATCCTCAGCACTGCGGTAGTACTGTTGCGCTCTGTCGATCTCAAGCTGCAGCAGAGCCCCGGTCGCAGCATCGATCGGCGAACCCCAGCAGGCCGCGCAGATGGACTCCACACTGCTGCCCGTCCGCCGCAGGTCCTCCGCCGGCAGATAGATGCGCCCGCGCTCGGCGTCTTCACGCACATCGCGCAGAATATTGGTGAGCTGAAACGCGATGCCGGTGCGCTCCGCCAGCTCCTCGGCACGCGGATCGGTGTAGCCGAAGATGCGGATGCAGACCATGCCCACCACCGAGGCCACCAGATAGCAGTAACGGTAGAGATCGTCAAAGGTATCGTAGACGTCAAACAATCCGCCGCTGGCAGTCTGGCCAACCTTGGTCACGCTATGGCTCCCCGCCTCACGGCCAGGGCCCTGCGAACGGACTGCCATGCGCGTTACGCCGGGCTGAACCGGCTGCAGGTCAAGTGTAGTTCCCTGTACCAGCTTTTCCAGCAGTTCGTCGGAGATGGAAAAGCGCCGCTGGGTATCGTTGAGCGCCAGGAAGATAGGATCGGTCACCGCGGCTGCGGCACGTGCCACTCGCCAATCGGCCGTCCAGGCAGCCATCGCCTCGCGGCGCTGCTCCAGGGAGAGGCTCTCATCATCGGCCAGGTCGTCCGCCCTGCGCATGAAGGCGTAAACAGCGCACATGGCATTGGATTTGTCTCGCGGCAATACCCGAAAGGAGTAGTAAAAGTTCTTGGCCTCCCGCCTGGCAATCGCGCGGCAGTGCGCATAGGCCACCTCCAGCGCTGGAGATTGCGGCTGGGGAGTGTGCGGCTGAGAAGTGGATGCAGCACTCATGCGGTGCGGTCCTTGCCGGCCGCGGAACCACTTGCGCCAGAGCCGTGGAGCGTCGCCATCAGCTTGCCGGTCAGTGCCCCGGCCAGCAGCCTCAGCTTCGCCGCTTTGGAAACCACCGGGCGCGACTGAAGCGTGTTGTACCCCTGCGCGGCAATGGCGTCCAGGATGGCGTTACCGCCCTTGACGAACAACCGCAGGCTGGAGGCCAGGTCCGCTGCCACCAGCGTGGTCAGCCGTCCTCCGCGGTCGAGCCGGGCGCGGGCGTCGGCCACGAGAAACTCCATCATTGCCCGGACGTTGGCGTCGAAGCGGCGCTCGATCAACTGTTCGTCGGATACATGGAAGCGCCGCATGGCGTCCTCGGGGATGTAGCGGCGGCCGCGGGCCCGGTCTTCCACAATGTCCTGATAGAAGTTGGCTAGTTGCAGACCCGTACAGATCTCATCGGAGAGCTGCAGGCGTTCCTCTGAGTGATAGCCGCAGAGCATCAGCACAAGGCGGCCCACGGGATTGGCGGAGTAGCGAGAGTAGGCCTCCAGGGTCTGCAGAGACTCATGATGGGTATAAACCTGGTCCTGCTCAAAGGCGGAGATCAGGTCGTCAAACGGTTCGATGGGAAGATTGCACTGGGCGATGGTGGGCTGCAGAGCGACGTAGACAGGGTGCCTGGAGCGCTCCGGCTGCAAAAAGCACTGCTGCAGCATCGACCTCCAGGTGGAGAGCAGACGGGTGGCCGTGGCCCTGTCGGCCACCTCATCCCCCAGGTCATCCGAGGTGCGGCAAAAGGCGTACACGCTATGAAAGTGGGGGCGCAGCGCGGAGGGAAGCACAAAGGCGGCGACGTGAAAGTTCTCGTAGTGCGTCGTGGCCAGGCGCTTGCACCAGGCCTGGGCCTCGGCCAGTGACGGACGAACCGCCGGAGTAAGATACACCGCAGGCGCACCCGGAAGCCGGTCGTCCCACTCCCGGGAAGAGTTGGCAGGGTTCGAAGCTGAACTGGAAAGCGACGTCATCGCTGCCGCCCTCCCACGCTCCCTCCAGCCATCCCTGCAGAAACCTCGCCCTCAACACGGCCTCCGGTCTGCGCGCCAGCGGTCTGGCTGCCAGTCGCCTCCGCACCATCGGAGGAGCCCTCGGGAAAGATGATCGTCTTGATCTCTGCCACAACGCCCTCCGTCGGGCGAGTCAGCATCGCCCGGAAGACTCGGGGCAGATCTTCAATCGTGGCGGCTCCGGTATGGAAGTCCTTGGCCCGGAAGCGCCCCGAGACAATGAGATCGAAGGCCCGGCGCGCACTGGCTGGAGTGTGGTGGAAGCTGGCCTTGAGGGTCAGGTCAGAGTAGTGGATCAGATTGGTGTCCAAAGCGACGGTCGTGCCGCTGGGAGGTCCGCCGAAGAGATTGACCATACCGCCCTTGCGCGCCATCTGCACCGCCCACTGCCAGGCCTCGGGTGTGGCCACAGCCTCCAGCACGATGTCCGCGCCACGCCCCTCCGGAGTGAGCGCACGAGCAGCGGCAATTGGGTCCGGGACCTCCGAGATGCGTACCACCTGCTCCGCGCCGAAGTGCTGCGCGGTGGCAACCTGGTCTCTGCGCTTCACCACGGCGATAACCCGCAGACCCGCCAGCGATGCTGCGTGGATGAACAGCAGGCCAATCGGTCCGGCGCCCAGCACGATAGCCGTCTTGCCGGCAGAACTTCCCGCATCGGGTGCGAAGGAGACGCCCGACTCCTCCAGTCCGCGGATGACACAGGCCAGCGGCTCCGTCAGAGCGGCGTCCTCAAAGCGGACACCCTCCGGAATGCGGAGGGTATTCTTCTCGACGATCCTGGCCGGAATGCGGATGAACTCCGCGTAGGCCCCGTTGTTGAACAGCAGATCGTCGCACAGGTTCTGTTGCTGATTGCGACAGAAAAAACACTGGTCGCAGGGTGCCGAGTTGAGCGGAAGGACGCGGTCGCCCACCGCGAAGGCCGTGACGCCCTGGCCCCGCTCCACGACGGTACCGGCCAGCTCATGGCCGAACAGGCGGTCCAGCGTCAGCATCTTGGCGTGATACCCGCGGCGGTAGACCTTCAGATCCGTGCCGCAGGTCAAGGCGGCGCCAACCCTCAGCACCAGCTCCCCAGGGCCGGCCGCGGGGATTGGAACGTCCTCTATCCGCAGGTCTTCCTTGCCACGCAGAACGGCGGCTCTCATGGTGCGGCGAAGGCTTCCGTCCTGCAATCTTCCCTCCTGGGCAACTCGTACCATCTCTCTATCTTCTCATCCCGTGCCTCCCGCAGGAGTCGTCAGAGCAGGTTTTGCCACCAGCACAATTGCCCGTTGGAACGGCTCCGAAACCTGCGAACCGAGGTATGGATCTGGCGCATCTGATACCCTGAGCGAAGCGCGAACCCATGAGACTCCTCTCGCCAGAGGCCTACGCTAAATCCATCGTCGCTTCCGTGCAGGAGTACTCCCTGCTGTGCGCGCGCGCCGTCGCCAACCTCTTCACCAGGCCGCGGTACATGGCCGACATCTATGCCCAGATGGACCTGATCGGTGTCGGCTCACTGCCCATCGTGGTACTGACCGGCTTTTTTACCGGATGCGTGCTCGCGCTGCAGTCCGCTGTCTCCCTCAAAGAGTTTGGCGCGGTCAACATGACCGGCGAGTTGGTAACGCTGGCCATGATCAAGGAGCTGGGCCCTGTATTGACCGGGCTGATGATCTCCGGGCGCAACACCTCGGGCATGGCCAGCGAACTCGGTTCGATGAACGTCACAGAGCAACTCGACGCCATGCGCGCACTGGGAACCGATCCGATACGCAAACTCGTGACGCCCCGGCTGGTGGCGGCCGTGTTTATGGTGTTCTTTCTCACCATCATCTCGGACGCCTGTGGCATCGGAGGGGGAGCCTTTGTCGCCGTGGCCATGCTGAAGCTCAACGCCGGGCAGTTCTTCCACACCGGGTATATGTCGTTGGAGCATGGCGACATCGTTGAGGGCCTGGTGAAGCCTCTCTTCTCCGGATTCATCATCGCAACCATCGGGTGCTTTTACGGACTCAGAACGAAAGGTGGAACCCGTGGTGTGGGCCAGTCGACGACCCAGGCCGTGGTCTCCTCCTCGGTTCTGATCATTCTGGTCGACTTCATGGTCACTCAACTCATGATTGGCATCTTCGGAAGGTAGCCAATGACGGCAACGGCTGAGAACCCATGGATGGCGGAGCTTCTCTCCAGGGGCGGCCCCATGGTCGAATTCGAAGACGTCTCCATCGGCTTTGAAGGAAACCCGGTACTGAAAAAGGTAAGCTTTCGGGTCGAGCCGGGCGAAACTCGGATCCTGCTGGGGCCCGCAGGCGGCGGCAAGAGCGTTCTCATGAAGCTGGTCAACGGGCTGCTGGTGCCTGACAGCGGCCGAATCCGCGTCTTCGGCCGCTTGCTGAGCGAGATGACCGAACGGGAGATCTTCCAGATGCGCGCTCACATTGGAATGGTCTTCCAGGAGAGCGCCCTCTTCGATTCCCTCAAGGTGGAGGACAACGTCGCCTACCGGCTGGAAGAAGAGAACGTCGATCCAAAGGAGATCCGTGAGCGTGTGCTCGAGGTGCTACGCTTCGTGGACCTCGAAGAGGCCCTCGAAAAGTTCCCCGCCGAGCTGAGTGGCGGCATGCGGCGACGCGTCTCCATCGCGCGCGCAATCATTGGGCGGCCGGAGTTGCTCCTCTATGATTCGCCCACCGCCGGCCTGGACCCGATTACCTCTTCCACCATCATCGAACTGTTGGTCAAGCAGAGAGACGTCTCCCATGCAACCTGTCTGCTGATTACCCACCGCCTGCAGGATGCTTTCACCCTGGCCACCAATCGCTACAACCTTCGTGAGAATCACATGGAGCCCATGCTGAATCACCGCATCGACCCCAGCACCCGGTTCCTGGTGCTCAACGAGGGGCGAGTGATCTTTGACGGCACGACGCTGGAACTAACCCACACCAGTGACCCATGGTTGCGGGAGTATATCGAATAGGCAGTCCGTGGCCCGGCGCAGCTATGGCATTTCAGTGTAGATGTAGCGGGACGCCTCGACATCTATGGGCGTTTTCCCTCAATGAAAATGCCGCTGCAAACCCTCTTCGGGATACCCGGCAACAGGGATACTCCGGGAACGGCA
This sequence comes from Acidobacteriota bacterium, assembly GCA_021806005.1. Classification (GTDB taxonomy): domain Bacteria; phylum Acidobacteriota; class Terriglobia; order Terriglobales; family Acidobacteriaceae; genus Granulicella. Next base: position 25,212 of record JAJZDM010000015.1, read on the forward strand.
GTACATTCCACACACACTCCGGACGCGCTCAGGCAAAGAGATGGATCGGATGCGCCGCCGCCCGCCCTCCGCTGCCGTCCGCCTCTGACGAGTCCTCTGGCTCTTCACCACCGGAGCCCTCCAACCCGCCAGACGCTTCGAAGCTACCAGACGCATCGGAACGGCCAGACTCTTCAGGCGTGCTTGCATCGTCCTCACTGGCCGGCTCGCCGGATCCTCCTGCGTCGTCCGGGTCGACACCCTCGCCCGGCTGGCTGGGCCAGTAAACAGCAGCCACGTCGCGGTCTGAGTCCGGCGGAGGGTTCTCCATGGCGCTCTCGGCGCGAACCACGGGCTGGGGTGGCTCAATCAGGGACTCATCCGCCCGCGCTAGGGACAGGCCGGGGACATCCGGGGTAGGAACAGTGGCCATACGAGCTCACCTCTGCCTCAAAATCTGCCAGAGATCACAGAATCTCTCGGAATCAAGGGAGTCTATCGGCAATGCCACTCGGCTGCTCAAGAGGGAGCGCTTACGGTTGGGGTGCGGATGAGCTTCCAGCCCCGGAATCAGATGAGGCTGCACTGCCCGCTGCGGCGTCGCTCGCGCGGGGAAGGGTGTAGATCACCTCACCGGAGCGGGTATAGTGAAGCTCCGCGCGCGCTGCGTGCTCAATGGCGTCAGGGTCGTTCTGCAGATGGTCAATGTGCTCGCGAAGACGCTCATTCTCTGTCTGCAACTGCTGCATCTGCTGCTCCAGCACCTTGGCCTCTTCCCGCTTCTGCATATAGGCTGTGATGCCATTGTGCCCGAAGATCACCCCATAGGCCATGAACACGGCCAGCGTTCCGGTGCCAACCGTCGCCGCTCGACGCCGCCAGCGATAGACGCACTCCCTCGCGGCCTCCGCCAGTTCCGGAAGCCTCAGGCCAGGTCTCGTCTTGTGTGGCGCCTTTGCCACCCTTTGCCTCGCAGGTTGATCAGAAGCCCCGGCTTCTGAATCGGTAAGGATTCGGCTCAATCTTCTTCCCGGTCAGGATTCGGCCCGATGGCTGGCAGTACCCTGCTCGCATCAAGCCTCGGAACCTCCGCCGGAAGGGTGCGGATTCCAGACCTTCCCTATGAGTATCGCCCATTTTTGCATAGACATGAGGCCGCTTCGGGCAGGAGAATCAGATTCGGCTACAGACGCCCTGCGGAGTCGGCGGTTGGATTTTGCTCAGGATCGGCGTCGTTGGACCTCTTCGGCTTTGTTATCCTAAGACGTACCTCATGCGCGTCCTATTCTGCATCTCGACGGCGGCCTTGTTCGCGCTCCTCTGGGCCTCGATCGCAATCGCGCGGCATGTCTGGCAGGCGCGCCGAAGCCAGTTCCGTCCGCTGCAAGGCGAAGCAGCCGTAAAGACGCAAGGTAGAACCTGACTCCCCATCGCTGCCCTGCGAGCCCACTCACCGAGTGAACACGGCATGCAGAACACCCGACGGAGTTCTGGAACTCAAGAGATCGCCCCTGAAAATTGGAGACCCCTATGCAAACCATCACCCTGCGCCGTTCCCCGGCAGAAAACCTGAGAGACCTCTCCGCCACGCTTCCCGGCAGGGTTGTTCTCGGCATCACCGCCACCGTGGCGGTCGCCCTGGCAGCGCATGTGGCCGTTCCCCTGCCCTTTACCCCTGTGCCGTTGACGCTGCAGCCCATGGCTGTGCTGGGCGTCGGCCTGGCGCTGGGACCGCTCGATGGCCTGCTGGCCATGCTGGCCTATCTTGCCGAAGGCGCCATGGGACTTCCGGTCTTCAGCCCGGCCGGCCTCGGTGGGGTCGCGCAGTTGCTGGGGCCAACCGGCGGCTTCCTCATGGCCTATCCGCTGGTGGCGGCCATCGCCGGCGGCCTGACTCGCAACTGGAGTCAGCGTGCCGCTCGTTTTCTGGCTGCTTCCATGGCCGGAGCCCTGGCCATGGCTGTCCTCTACCTGTTCGGTGCAGCATGGTTCATGCACTACACCGGCAACCAACTTCACGCCGTATGGATTGGCGCGGTAGCTCCGTTTCTGCCCAGCGAACTCATCAAGGTGCTTGTGGCAGCGGGCATCTACTCCACACTCACCGCCACTACCCGCTCGCGAGAGGCGTAACCAAGGTTCACCGGCTCCGGCATCACCAGAAAGCGAAACAAACGGAGCTTCACACCATCGTTCCTGTCCCCCGGCAAAAGATCCCGGAGCAGGGGTAAAGATCGACTCACCAGCAAAGACAGACTTTGCAAAGCAATTGGGAACCAGATGACGACTGCAACATCAGAAGTACGCGAAATCAAGATTGCCCACAGCCCCGACTCCGACGATGCCTTCATGTTCTATGGGCTCGCCACCAACAAGGTACGGGTGCCGGGCTACAAGTTCACTCATACCCTCACCGACATCGAGACCCTGAATCGTCGCGCCATCGACGATCAGTTCTACGATGTAACCGCCATAAGCTTCCACGCTTACCCCTATATTCAGGACAACTACACGCTGATGGCCTGCGGTGGTTCCGTGGGCGAGAACTACGGACCCATGATCGTCGCGGCGAAGAACTACACGCTGGACGAGGTGAAGAAGCTCAAGATTGCCGTACCAGGAACGCTGACCACCGCCTACCTGACGCTGAAGCTCTTCGCTCCCGAGGTGGAGACCGCGACGGTCAGCTTCGACAAGATCATTCCGGCGGTGCTCTCCGGAGAGTACGATGCCGGCCTGATCATCCATGAAGGCCAGCTCACCTACAGCCGCGACGGGCTCACCAAGATTCTGGATCTTGGCGTGTGGTGGCGTCAGCAGACCTCGCTCCCCCTGCCTCTCGGTGGCAATGCCATTCGCCGCTCTTTGGGCCCCGAGGTACAGTTGATCACCACCAATGCCCTGCGCGAGAGCATTCAGCATGCACTCGATCATCGCGAGGCGGCCCTGGAGTACGCCATGCAGTTTGCTCGCGATTTGGACACCTCGCTGGCCAACCGCTTTGTGGGCATGTACGTGAATGAGCGCACACTGAACTACGGCGACGACGGCCGCGAGGCCATTCGGCGCCTGCTGGATATGGGTTACGAGCGCGGAGTCATCCCGCACAAGGCTCATGTGGACTTTGTAGGCTAAAACAGATCCGGAGCTCCCGTATCGCGAGCGAAGTATCTTTCCATGTGGCCGCTCTTGAGCAGAACACCGCTCCGGGCGGCCAATATCTTTGGATAGCACCGCCCGGCTTCCGCGAACCGCTCACACCGACGGCGAGGTCCGGGTAAGCTCGCAGATCCGGGAGATCTCTGCAGGAGATCTCTACGCTTCTGTTCCTCCCACCCCGCTGGCGCCCCGCCGTTCTCCAACCGGGGCGCCGGTGCCGCCTCAGACTCCCGCTGCCACCTGAAGCGAAGCCTCCGAATATGAGCCCGGAGCCAAAGCTCCCAAGGTTGCTCCGGAGGTAAATCTCCGGATATGCCTCGGGAGCTTTACCTTCGGCCCATCCATCTCCCTCCTGAACTTCCCTCTCCGTCTGGCCTCATCCTCGTCGGCAGCCCGGGCTCTGCGCTCACCGCCCCTGCCGCATTCCCGAGGAACGCCGAGGCGCGTCTGCGCTCCGGTACGGCAGAGCCGGAGAGTGTGCGATAACAGCATCCGATACAGGCAGGAGACCGGAGCGGGTGATTGAAGTCACATACAGCCCAAAGGCCTGGTTATTCAATGAAAGGCATAAGCAACGAACACACGATGCTGTCTGAGTAGTTCGACAGCAATGGCGGCGCCCGGCCATACGGTAGCACCCGAGGAGTAAAAAATGAAACGTCCCATGACTCCATCCCTGCAAAAAGCCTCCCAGCACAGATTCATAGCCAGCGCAGCAACCGCAGTTTTCACCTTCTTCCTGGCATCCCTGTTGACGGCATGCAGCGGGAGCGGAAGCACGTCCAGCACCGGATCGACCACCACCACCCCGGCGACGACATCTCTCGTGGTGAATATGGGAGATTCGCCGGCTGACTGGATGCTCGGGTTTTCGATGAACGTCACCTCCATGTCCCTGACCGGAAGCAACGGATCGACCACCGTCGTCTCCACATCTACACCCATGGAGATGATGCACCTCATGGGAACCATGCAGCCGCTATCAATGATCTCCGCCCCTCAGGGGACCTACACCGGCGCCTCCGTCACCATTGGCTCCGCAACCGTGATGTATATGGACCCAACCACCAAAGCTGCCGTCCAGACGACCATCTCCGGCCCGATAACGACGAGCGTCTCCTTCAGCACTCCCATCACGGTTGGCTCCACGCCCATGGCGATGAGCTTCGATCTCAATCTCGCCAGTTCCGTCACCGCTGACTCCAACGGCAACCTCAGCATGAAGCCAGTCTTCAATGTCAGCTCCGGCACAGAGGGATCGGGAAGCGCTCTGGATACCGCCGATGGCGGGGTTCAGCAGATGATGGGTAGCGTTTCGAGCGTCTCGGGCAGCTCCTTCGTAATGACTTCCATGCAGGCGGCGCAGAACTTCACCTTTGCCACCAACTCCTCAACCGAGTTCGAAGGTACCAGCATGAGTTCGATGGCGAGCGGAATGCTCGCCATCGTTGACGCCGCACTGCAATCCGACGGTACGATGCTCGCTACGAAAGTACAGTCGATGATGGGCTCGGGCGGCGTCATGGGCGGGGGCATCATCACCGCCGTCGCGGGCCAGCCACTCACTTCCCTCTCCATGGTGATGCAGAACGGAACCGGCACTGGAATGATGTCGTCTTATTTCGCAGAGGGAGCAACGGTCGATCTGAGCAGCAGCACCACCTATCAGATCGACGAAGACAACATGGACATGTCCGGGCTGCCCTTTTCGCCGGTCTTCGATGCGAACAATATCTACGCCGGTCAGAGCGTCATATCGGTCAGCTCCGGCGGAATGATGAGCAGCAGCGGAATGATGGGCGGAAGTTCGATGGCTGGCACACTGACTGCCTCAACCCTCGAGTTGCAGCCGCAGGGTGAGAGCGGAACGGTTGCGACGACGATCACGAGCGGCTCAACCTCAAGCTTCACCCTCACCCTCCCCGCCGACTCCGCGTTCGCTACCATGACAGGAGCGACCACAATAACGGTCTACCAGCAGTCCGGAACGACCATCTCCAGTGGATCATCCATCGCAAGCGGCTCTACGGTTGATGTGTTTGGGCTGTTGTTCTTCGATGGCGGCCAATGGAAGATGGTGGCCTCTCAGATCAGTGCCAACTGACTCTCCCGCGCCCTGCCCCGGCAGGGCGCGATGATTTTAATCGTGAAGATTGTCGTGTCTACCTCGCCCGACTGCGTCACGGACCTGACTGGAATCAGCACCATCAACTCCCTTCCCGCTCTTCCGCCACCAAAGACCAGCCCCTCCGGCTCCTCCTTGCGAGGATGCAATACCGGGATGCGAACAGCGGGCGTCAGGAACGATAGACTGAGAGAGACATGATTCCAACCTTTGAATGGACGCCGGCAGGCATCAACTTCCTCGACCAGACCAGACTTCCGCTTGAAGAGAGCTACGTTCTGGCCACCGACTACCAGCAGGTAGCCACCATCATCCGCGACATGATCGTCCGCGGAGCCCCAGCCATCGGTGTCTCGGCCGCCATGGGCGTCGCCATCGGCATCGAACGCAGCACCGCCGGCGATCTGCCAACTCTCTCCGCCGAAGTCGAGATCATCTGCAAGACCCTGGCGGAGACCCGTCCCACGGCCGTCAACCTCTTCTGGGGCATCGCCCAGGTACGTGACCTCTACACCCGCCTGGCCGGGTCCGGCACGCCCATCCCGCAGATCAAGCAGGAGGTGGTCGCCCTGGCCAACCGTCTCTACGACGAGGACATCGCGCAGTGCAAGGCTCTGGGCGCCCACGGAGCCAGCCTCCTGCCCCAACAGGGCACGGTGCTCACCCACTGCAACGCCGGAGCGCTCGCCACCTGCGGCTACGGAACCGCCCTGGGGGTCATCCGCGCCGCCGTGGAACGCGGCCATCGTCTCGAAGTCCTGGCCGACGAGACCCGCCCCTACCTGCAGGGTGCCCGGCTCACCGCCTGGGAGCTGATGAAGGACTCCATCCCCACGACCGTGCTGTGCGACAACATGGCCGGCCACCTGATGAACAAGGGCCGCATTCAGGCGGTCATCGTCGGCGCGGACCGCATCGCCGCCAACGGCGACACGGCCAACAAGATCGGCACCTACAGCGTCGCCATTCTGGCCAAAGAGCATGGCATCCCCTTTTATGTCGCTGCTCCCTTCAACACCATCGACCGGGAGACCGCCAGCGGCGAAGGGATTCCCATCGAGCAGCGCAATCCCCGCGAGGTGACCCACTCCAACGGCAGGCAGATGACCCCCGACGGCGTGGGCATCGAAAACCCCGCCTTTGACGTCACCCCGGCCCGCTACATTACGGCGATCATCACCGAGCGCGGCGTTCTGCGCGCGCCCTACACCGACTCCATCCGCTCAATGGCTTCCGCCTCCGGCAGCACCCCGGCCGCGGTTTAGCCACTCCGCGAAAGATCCTTCTAAAAGTCCTTCAAACCCTTCGCCTGCAACACCGGACAGGCGAAGGGCCGGATGCTTCCGCCTCCTCAGAGGTGGTGCGTCCACTCACTGCGCGTTCGTAGAGCACCGCGAGCAGGACACGCAGCCATCTTCTGATCTAAAATCTTTCCCCAGCAAAGACGTTCTCCCCGTCGATGACTCCTGCCCTCTTCAATCCACGAGTTCCGTCCCTGATACGCGGCAATCTGTTGGTGCTTGCCAGCCTGGCCTTGGCCACGCTGGTCTCGCACTTTCCTGCGTTGCGGGAAACTCTCTGGCTGCTGCTTCCTCTTCTGGGCTGCCTGACCGGCACCGCAGACACCCTGCGCTGCATCCAGAAGCGCTGGAACCTCTATCACGGCGGGGTGCTGTTCTGCCTCTACATGGACCTGATGGCCATCACTCTCGTGCTCTTCTTCCTGCTCTACCCCTACCTCCAATGGGTGGGCGAGGCCTGAGGGCTCGCTGAAACAGAGAACTTCGACCAGGGATCTACCCCGCCTTCTCCCGGGACTTTGTCTGCCGCTGCATCCTCTTCCGCGCCGCGCTGGATCCCTCCGCGCATCTTCAGGAAACTTCCTCAGGGTCGCAGCGCGGGTTATTCAACCTGTAAACTGGCATTTGGCAATGTCAGACAGAACGTTTTACGTCACCACTCCGATCTACTACGTCAACGCGCGCCCCCACATCGGCCACGCCTACACCACCATCGTCGCCGACGTACTGGCGCGCCGGCACCGCCTGCTGGGTGAGAAGACCTACTTCCTCACCGGCACCGATGAGCATGGGCAGAAGATCGAGCGCTCCGCCGCCGCCGCCGGCGTCCATCCCCAGGCCTTCGCCGATCAGGTCTCCGGATCCTTTCAGGATCTCTGGCGCCGCATGGGGATCACCCACGACGCCTTCATCCGCACCACCAGCTCCCGGCACAAGCTTGCGGTGCAGCATCTCTTCGCCACCCTCTACGAGCGCGGCTTCATCGAACTGCGGACCTACACCGGACAGTACTGCGTCTCCGATGAGGCCTTTGTCGAGGTCGCCCCCGGCGAACCCTGCCCGGAGTGCGGCCGCATCACCGAGACCCTCTCGGAGGAGAACTTCTTCTTCAAACTCTCCGCCTTCCAGCGCCCGCTCATCGATCTCATCGAATCCGGCCAGCTCTCCGTCACTCCAGAGACCCGGCGCAATGAGGTTCTGAGCTTCCTGAAAGGTGGCCTCAAAGATCTCAGCATCTCGCGCAGCTCCTTCACCTGGGGCATCCCGGTTCCCGAACCTGCGGCCAGCGCCGCCAGCCAGAAGCACGTCATCTACGTCTGGATGGACGCTCTGGCCAACTACATCACCGCACTGGGCTACGGCAGCAGCGACGATACGCTCTTCCGCACCTTCTGGCCGGCCGATCTGCACCTGGTGGGTAAAGAGATCATCCGCTTCCACTGCATCTACTGGCCAGCCTTCCTTCTGGCGCTCAACCCCAGGCTGCAGCACAACAGCAGCGAAACACCGCCAGTCCTGCCTGCGGAGGAGCACAGCGCATGGGCCCGGACGTGGCTGCCCCAGGCGGTCACGGCGCATGGATGGCTGCTTTTTGAAGAGTCGAAGATGTCCAAGTCCCGGGGCAACATCGTCCGCACAGAGACCATCCTCGATGCCTTTGGCCCGCTCTGCCCGCAGCCGGAGGGCGCAGCGGACGCCGCCGCCGCGCCGCCGCAGCGCGATCTCTTCGCTGCCGATATCCTGCGCTACTTCCTGCTCCGCGAGATCCCCTTCGGCCAGGACGGCGGCTTCAGCTTTGACGCGCTCATCACCCGCTACAACGCCGACCTGGCCAACGGCTACGGCAACCTCGTCAGCCGCACGCTGAACATGGTCGCCCAGTACTTTGGCGGATCCATCCCTGAGCCCTCGCTGGATTCCCCCGCCGGAGATGACCCGGCGCGGAGCGAGCGCCGCGCGATGGCCGCCGCCATCCGCGACGACTTCCATACCCTCCAGGAGCGTCTGCATCCCCTCTTCGATCGCTACGCCTTCTCCGATTATCTGCTGGAGGTCATGCGCCTCATCTCCCGCGTCGACAACCTCCTCTCCACCGCCGCGCCCTGGAAGCTGGCCAAGTCCAGCCAGCCGGAAGATCAGCGGGACCTCGCCACCATCCTCTTTGTCTCCGTTCAGGGAATCCGTCTCGCCACAGCGCTCCTCTATCCCGTCCTTCCCTTCGCTACGGCCAGAGCGTGGGCCCAGCTTGGACTGGGCAGCCTCGAAGAGGCCGCGGCCAGCGGCGAACTGAAGCTCCTCCAGTGGGCCGACCTCAAGCCCGGCGCTTCCCTTGGCCCCCTGGGCGCCATCTTCCCCCGTGCCGACAAAGGACTCGCACAGAAAATGACCGATATGGAAACCCCCGTCGCCCCCGCCTCCACACCAGCCGAACCGGTGCCCGCGCCCGTGGCCGCCAGCGCCGCGCCGGAACAGCCTGCCGCGCAGCCCACAGCGCAGCCCACAACGCCCTCCTCCATCAGCATCGACGACTTTGCCAAAATCGAGCTGCGCGTCGCGCAGATCGCCGTCGCCGAACGCATTCCCAAGGCCGACAAGCTGCTGCGTCTGGAGGTGGATCTGGGAACCGAGCGGCGCCAGATCCTCTCCGGCATCGCCGAGTGGTACACCCCGGAGGATCTCCTCGGCCGCCGCATCATCGTGATCACCAACCTGGCCCCGCGCAAGATGCGCGGCCTGGAGTCGCACGGCATGCTGCTTGCCGCCAGCCAGGACGGCGGCAAGCCCCATCTGGCCACCGTTCCCGATGAGGCTCCCATCGGCTCCCGCCTGAAGTAAACAACCCTCCACCCGGTACACTCTGCCCTGATGCTCATCGACTCCCACTGCCACCTCGACAGCTATGACGATCTCCCCGGAGTGCTCGCCCGCGCCCGCCAGGCCGGCGTGGGCAAACTTCTGGCCATCGGTATCGGCGACGGCCCGGAGACCATGCATCGCGCTCTGGATCTGGCCCACGCTCACAGCCAGGGCCTTCCCGAGGTCTGGGCCTCGGTCGGCATCCATCCCCAGGAGGCGCACCGCGCCACTCCCGACGCCCTGGCCCGACTCAGGACCCTGGCCCAGGACCCGCGCTGCCTGGCCATCGGCGAGATTGGTCTGGACTACTACCACCTGGACAATCCCGATATTTCCATCCAGCAATCCGCCTTCATCGCCCAGATGAGGATCGCCGCGACGCTCGGGAAGCCTATCCTCATCCACTGCCGCACCTCGGAGCTCGCCACCCCGGCCGCCAGGGCGAAGTTTGCTCCCGCTGACGCCTGGGAGGATCTACTCGCTCTCATCCAGCAGCATTGGACACCCACCGGCCTGCCCGGCATCATGCACTGCTTCTCCGGCAACCAGAAGCAGGCGGAGCGCTCGCTCTCCGCCGGCTTCTATCTCTCCTTTGCGGGCAACGTCACCTACCCGAAGTCCACCGTCATCCAGGCAGTGGCCGCCGGCGCGCCCGTCGATCGTATCCTGGTCGAGACCGACGCTCCGTTTCTGGCTCCCGTCCCGCTGCGCGGAAGCACCAACGAGCCCGCATTCGTGGCCCATACGGCGCAGTTCGTCGCCGCGCTGCGCGGGGTCTCTGCCGCTCAACTCGCGGCAAGTACCACAGCAAACTTTGGGGCGCTGTTCCCAGCGTCACAAGCAGGGTCGCAGCATGTCTGAGAAAATGGCGCTATCGCCGGACAGACGTATCTCATGGACAAGAGGGAGCAAATTATGGCGGCTGAAAACAGCTTCGATATCGTCAGCAAGGTAGAGATTCAAGAGGTCAAGAACGCCATCGACCAGGCGAGCAAGGAGATCCATGCGCGCTTTGACCTCAAGAACTCCAAATCCTCCATCACCCTGGAGGGACAGGACACCGTACAGCTCGCCTCGCAGGATGAGTACACCCTCAAAGCGGTCATCGAGATCCTGGCGCAGAAGTTCGTCAAGCGCAGCGTCTCGCTGAAGAATCTGGACTACGAGAAGATTGAACCGGCCTCCAACTCCTCGGTCCGCCAGAAGATCAAGCTGAAGCAGGGCGTCTCCTCGGAGGCCGCAAAGAAGATCGTCGCCGCCATCAAGGACTCCAAGCTGAAGGCTCAAGCCAGCATCCAGGGAGACATGGTGCGGGTCACCAGCAAGGATCGCGACACCCTGCAGCAGGTCATCGCTCTGCTGCGCGGCAAGGATCTTGGCCTCGAACTGCAGTTTACAAACTATCGCTCCAGCTAGGGCAAGGCCAGAGTTTCTGCACCCAGAGTCCCTGCACTCAGACCAGCACCGTCAGTCAGGCAAAGCGCCCAGCCTTCGAGAAATACCGTCTTGCTCCTGCCGCAAAGACGCTCGATCGTTGCCCAGACATCGCCCCCGCGCGCGGTAATCGAATGAGAGCGAGCGTCTTCGCCCTTCGATCCGGGGTCTTCACTCTCCCGGCTGCTTGGTCCTGAATGGAAACCGCAGAGCGACTCGTACTATTTTGGAGCTTCCACCACAGCCCGGCCCGTCAACACGTTGCCCGGTCTCACCGTAGAACTCCATCACCTGCTAATCTTGAATCAGTTATGAGCACCCTCTCCATCGCGAGCGCCGCCGAGGTCTTTGATCTTCTCAAAGACGATCTCGCTGCGATTGAAGTCGAGTTCGCTCGCCAGTCAGGCTCTCCGGTTGCCGTCGTCACCGACATCGCGAACTATCTGATTGCGGGCGGCGGCAAGCGCATTCGCCCGCTGCTCCTGCTGCTCTCTGCCAAAAGTCTGCAGTGCCAGAGTGAGGCGCGCATCCGTTTGGGCGCGGTAGTGGAGATGCTCCACACCGCTACGCTGGTGCACGACGACATCATCGATGAAGCGAACCTGCGCCGCGGCCGTCCCTCCTCCAACACCACCTGGGGAAACGCCAAGTGCGTGCTGGCTGGCGACTGGCTCTACATGCAGGCCTTCCGCACGGCCCTGGATGAACGCAACTTCCGCATCCTTGATCTGCTGATCTCCCTCACCCAGGAGATGGTGGAGGGTGAACTGCTGCAGATGGAGAAACTGGGGCATCTCATCAACGAGGAAGAGTACTTCGACCTGATCTATCGCAAGACAGCCTGCCTCTTCAAGGTGTCGATGCAGTTGGGAGCGGTGATCGCCGACCCCGCAGCTGACTCTTCCACCATCCCCTTTGAGGACGCCCTGGGTGAGTATGGCCGCAACCTTGGCCTGGCCTTCCAGATCGTCGACGATGTACTGGACCTGACAGCGAACGATGAGGTACTGGGCAAGCCCGCCGCCTCCGACCTGCGCGAGGGGAAGGCGACTCTGGCGGTGATCCATGCCTTGGAGCGCGGCACGGGAGCCGACCGCGAAGCCATCCGCACCGTACTGGCGGACCGCAGCTTTGAGCGCGTCGCCCACGCCGAGATCCTGGAGGTTCTGCAGCGCCATGGCTCCCTCTCCTACGCCATGGACACAGCCTGCGCCTACGCCGAAGCGGCCCGCCAGTCCGTCACCGACCTGCCGGAGAGCGACTACAAGCGAGCTCTGCTCTGGGTTCCAGGGTTCGTCACCAGCCGCGACCGCTGATCGATCTCCATCTCACCCTTCTAAAACTCGGTCTGCTTTGCGGCTCACGGCCTCCACGAACCCGTGAAGCGCTCTCACTGCCTTCCAGCAAGATGCCGCTGCTGGTCCTCACTGGAAAGTCTCTCCGAGAGCCAAACGCTCTGCCCTCTCACCGCTCCTCATCCTCATCGAAGCTCTCTTCCTCCGCATCAGCCTCACCAGAAGCGGGTTCAGGGAGTTCCTCAAGACGCACCGGCCCAGCCCGCTCCGGCTCCAGCAGCACCTGGACACGGCTCTCCGCCCTGGCAAGCTGTTCCTTGCAGGCGCTGGATAACTGCATTCCTCTCTCAAAAAGGCTGACGTTCTCCTCCAGCGAAAGATCGCCGCGCTCCAACCGCTCCACGACCTTCTCCAACTCCGCCATCTGCTCTTCAAAGCTCGCCATCACTCACCCTCTTTCCCGAGCCCCAGCACCTGGGTGGCCAACCCATACCGGCCAAACGGAGCGCTCACCTGCACACCCTGTACCTCGTTGCGTACGCTGTCCAGCATCTGTCGGGCGATTGCCAAACCTTCGGCCACAGCCGCATCCTTGTCCGGCGCCGCCGCCATGCGTCTCAGGATCTCTTCCGGCATGGAGACACGCAGATCGTTCTTCATGAACTCCGCATTGCGCAGGCTGGTCAGCGGCCAGATTCCCGCAATCACTGGAATCCGGAATCCCTCAATGCGGCGCAGAAACGTCTCCAGCAGCTTCAGGTCGAAGACCGGCTGGGTAATGGCGTACTCCGCACCGACCTCCACCTTGCGGGCAAACCGTCGCACCTCCCGATCGATATCGTGCACCCCTGGATTGGCCGCCACCGCGATGGTAAAGCCGGTCGATCCACCGATCGGATTGCCACCGATATCCAACCTGTGATTCAGGTCGTCCACAATCATCGCCAGGCCAATGGCATCCACGTCAAACACCGCGGTCGCATCGGGATAGTTGCCCATCTTGGGAGGATCGCCGGTGAGGCAAAGAATGTTCTTCAGCCCCAGAGACGCGGCCCCCAGAAGATCACTCTGAATGCCCAGCACATTGCGGTCTCTGCAGGTGAAGTGCAGGATCGTCTCGATACCCACCTTCTGCTGAATCTGCAAACACAGGCTCTGGGCGCTCATCCTTGCACTGGCGCGCGGCGAATCCGGAACGTTGATCGCATCCACGCCGAACTCCGCCAGCAGCGCCGCGCCGGCCAGCTCCCTGCTGCAGTCGATTCCCTTGGGCGGAACGATCTCCACCATGGTCACAAACCTGCCATCGGCCACTGCGGCTCCAATGCGGGATCGCTCACTCAGCGGTTCCGGCGCGACCGCCTCGTCCTTCCGCCCCGCCCGTGCGCCGCCAACTCCCGGGAAAGCGACACTCAGCCGCGCTGCGGAGCGCTCACCCACCTCCTGCGGTGCGGCCTCGCCTGCGCCGCGTGTTGCCCCCTCGCCAGCGTCCTGGGCCGCCATGGCCCGCAGGGCGCCGTGCATCGCGCGGATGTGCTCCGGCGTGGTTCCACAGCAACCTCCCACCCAGCTTGCCCCGGCGCGCACAAACTTGCGCGCAAAGCTGCCCATATACTCCGGCGAGGTCAGATAGATGTTGCGCCCCTCGACGCTGCGCGGCGTCCCGGCGTTGGGCATGGCTACAATCGGCAGCCGGGTCACCGCTCTGACCTTCTCCACGGCGTTCAGGACAACCGCCGGTCCGGTGCTGCAGTTGCACCCCACCGCTTCGGCGCCCAACGCCTCCATCCGGCGGGCTGCCTCCGCTATACTGCTTCCGTCAAGGCAGTTGGCACTCTCATCCACCGTAAACAGCACAGCCACCTTCAACTGCGGCGCAACCTGCCGCGCGGCCAGCAGCGCCTGCTCCGCCTCACCAACGGACATCATCGTCTCCAGCAGCAGAAGATCCACGCCACCCTCGGCGAGCGCCTGAATCTGTTCAGCATAGGCGGCACGCGCCTCCTCCGGCCCGCTCTCTCCCAACTGTTCCAGCCGCAGCCCCAGCGGTCCCACCGCTCCAGCTACAAACGCCGGCGCCCTCCGCTTCTCCCGGATGGCGTCCACGCACTGCCGTGCGATCGCCGCCCCGGCAAGATTGAACTCCCGCACCTTCTCACCCAGGCCAAAGCGCGCCAGGCGAAGGCGGTTGGCGCCAAACGTATTCGTCTCAATCACCTCAGCGCCGGCCTGCAGGTACTGCTGATGAACGGAGCGCACCATCTCCGGCTGCGTGACGTTCAGTTCGTCATAACACCGGTCGATGAAGACCCCACAGGCATACAACATCGTGCCCATCGCGCCGTCGCATAATACCGTCCCACCCTCAAAAAGCCTCTCGACCTCGGACGTCATCGATCTCCTGCCCCGCTCCTCAAAAAGTGCCTGATCTTCAATCGTATAACGCCGATCCGCTCCGGCTCCTGTCTCCTCCGCATTGCGCTGATGCCCGCTCTGCACCGGGAGGCCAGGGCTCATCCCGGCGACCGCTGGAGCAGAGCCCCGGACCCAGCCCCGGGAAGCGGAGAACACCCACTCGCTCCCCATCGCCCTGTTATACTTGGCTGAAGATATCGCAGACCCCGCCCGCGTGGCGGTTACCGCTTGGAGTGGTTCAAATTGAAGATGAGAAGTTTTCCTGCCCTGGCTGCTTCGGGCATCCTCTTGGCGGCCTCCCTGCTCGCTCTCTCTGGTTGTGGTGTGGTGGTGCTCTACAAGGTGCCTACGTCGACCTACTCCGGTCGTCCCGTACCCCCCAGCGGTCTCCTGCAGCGCGTGATGGCAGCCTACACCGCCAACGGAACAACGGGGGGTCTTGAAATTCTCGACGGCCTGCGCGATCTGCGCGGCAACCTGCAGAACACCACCCTGCAGTGGAAGATCTCCGGCTACTCCGAGGCGAACCCCGTCAACATCATCAACTTCCCGGAAGAGACCACTGGGTATGCGCTCGCCTATAACGACGGCAACCTGACCGAGATCAACTACAGCAAGGAATCCTCCGTCGGGGTGGTCCTGAACGCTGGGGCCTCTACGCCTTCCGCCGCCGCCGCTCCCTTGGGCACGATGTTCGCCGGCGCCGACGAACAGGCCGGACTGCTGATCTTCAACACTGAAGGAGTCACTTACTACCTGAACCTTCCCTCCGTCAACAAAGTCGTGGTCAACCCCGGCGCCAGTGTGGTTCTGGCCATGACGGCGGACTCCAACACGCTCTACCGCATCGTCAAGCTGCCCGCTACCTCCACGCCCGTCTATCCGCCAGGCTATGTGGACTGCGAGCCGCTGCTGTTGCCGGCCTACTGCGTCGTCCCGGTCGCAGGGAAGTATGACCGCCCGGTCAACGTGACCTTCTCCATCGATGGCAGCACCGCCTACGTGCTCAACTCCGGCCCGGAGAACGGCGGAACCACTGCCAGCGTCGAGTTCCTGCAGACCTCGCAGCTCAACATCAATCTTGTCCCAACGGTAAATCCGCTCAGCTCTGACGCGCCCTCGCCCCTCTCCACCCTCCCCGGCGGCGTTCCGAACCCCATTCCGGTTCCTGGCGGCGTAACCGACGCCATCTCGGATGGTACCTACCTGTACACATCAGGCCAGCAACTCCAGTCTTCCGGTGCGTACAAGGGTCTCTGGGCCGGCAACCTGACCACCATCAATCTGAGCACCTACAGCGTCAGCAATCCGATCTCGATCTCCGACGGCACCCACACCAAGATGCTCCTCGCCGATAGCAACACGCTGTGGGTTGGCTCCTCCAGTTGCGCCAATGGAGTTCGCTACGCTACCGCGCAGGCAGAACTGGCCTCGCAGGGCTACACCGATCAGGCTGGCAACTACAACTGCCTGACCATGCTGACCACCGGCACGGCCACTCCGCCAGCCACCATCATCCCCCAGGTCGTGCAGTCAAACGTCTCTTCCGTTACGGCGGTCACGGTGCCCTATCCCAACACCGATAACAATCTGTACTACTATGGCAGCCTCACCGGCCTCTGCTGGGTGCAGGACTACTACAAGGTCTATACCGCCTACGGTGGCCAGATTCACGCCTTCTATACCGGCCTGAACCCCAGCCCGGTTCTTCCCGTGGAACAAGGCATGGACGGAAACGGTGGCACCCCGGGCACGGAGATCGACAACATCAACGTCACGGTACAGGGCACGGTGAACGATGTGGCCTACATTGATGCCTTGACCGACGCCGCCAACTAGCGCCTCTTCCCCGCAGGTCAAACGCGGAGCCTCGATCTGCCAGCGGAGCCTTCCCCCGGGAAGGCTCCGCTGCCTTCAGGAACCTTCAGCGGGCAGGCTCGTCAACGGATAAACTGGATATCGCCGGAACGTCTACCCTCCATGAGCACACCCCAGGCGGTACCCGCTTCACACTCCGCGCTTCACAACGGCCAGATCGACGTCCTGGCCATCGCCGCGCACCGCGATGACGTCGAGCAGACCTGTGGCGGAACGCTTCTGGTGCAACAGGCTCAGGGCTGGCGCACAGGCATTCTGGATCTGACCCGCGGCGAGATGGGCACACGCGGCACAGCCGAAGAGCGCGCTGCCGAGGCGGCAGAGGCCGCCCGCATCCTGCGCGTCTCTCATCGCGAGGCCCTGGATCTGCCCGACGGCAACGTCCAGAACACCTTGGAGAACCGCCTCAAGGTTGCAGCCGTGCTGCGCCGTCTTCGTCCCCGGGTGGTGATTCTCCCCTATTGGCAGGGTCGCCATCCCGACCACTACACCGCCTCCACACTTGGGTACGAGGCCTGCTTTGTGGCCGGTCTGACCCGTCTGGATCTATCCCCGGAGCACGGCGCTCCCCATCGCCCATTCAAGATCCTCTACGCCTCGCTCTACGCCGACGTCCGTCCCACCTTCGTAGTCGACATCACGGCCCACATCGAGACGCGTCTGGCCTCTCTGCTCGCCTACCGCTCCCAATACGGCAACCAGACCACCGGCGCGGGCCTTTTTGTTCCCGAAGAGGAGATCCGCGAGCGCACCTTCTCCACGGCCCGCCACTACGGTCTGCTGGCCGGCATTCGTTACGCCGAACCCTTCGTACAGCGCGAGGTAGCCTGCGTCACGGACCTGATGACCCTGCCCGTACAGAGCATCTAACCAACAGGGGCTAGGCAGTTTTGGTGTAGGTGTAGAGAGCGACTCGACTTCGACGGGCGTTTTCCCCTAATGAAAACGCACTGCAAGCCCGCTTCGGGGTACCCATCAACACCCAAAATGCCATAACCCACCGTGCGGGCCGCTGCACCCAGACGGGCATGCAGCGGACTCCCGCCTGGCCGAGGGGAACCCTCGGGACCAGGCTCCGCACGCCATCGGCAGGACGGCAGCTCTATACCTTCACCAGGCCCGAAGGCGGCCGATCCCCGGGTGCGGTGGCCCAGGTCTTGTTTGGTTCCGGTCCCATCTGGAAGTGCAGCGTTCCCCCGGCCAGGATATCGGCGTGCGTGAACCAGGAGCGAGCCAGCAGCTTTCCGTTCAGCGTCACACGCTGCACATAGATATTCGTCTCCGAGTTGTTCTCGGCCACGATGGTAAACGTGGTGCCCGCGGCGGAGTTGCGCAGCGTGGCATGGTTCACCAGAGGGCTGCCGATCACGTACACCCCGGTAACCGCGTTGACCGGATAGAATCCCAGCGCAGCGAAGTTGTACCAGGTGGAGATCTGACCGCAGTCATCGTTGCCGGGCACACCCTGCGGCGTGTTGCGATACAGCCGGAGCACCTCGCGCACACGTTCCTGCGTCTTCCAGGGAGCGCCCGCAAAGGTGTAGAGGTACGGTATATGGTTGCTGGGCTCGTTGCCCTGCGCATCCTGGCCCACCATGCCGCTGATGTCCGGTGGAGAGTCCAGCACATCGGATCCGGCGGCGTAGAGCGCGTCCAGCTTCTCCATGAAGGGCTGGTCGCCACCAAAGAGATCGATCAGTCCTTGCACATCCTGCATCACGTTGAACGTAGCCTGCCAGGCATCGGACTCGGTGTAATCCTCCCAGTACTCGCGATCGGGCAGGAAGGGCGTTCGCCATCCGCCATCCGCATTCTTGCCCCGCATGAACCCGGTGGACGGATCAAAGAGGTTCTTGTAGTTCTTCGCCAGCTTGTAGAACATGGCGGCGTCCTCCTGCTTACCCAGCAGCTCCGCCATCGCTCCCACACACCAGTAGTCGTAGGCAAAGTCCAGGGTGCGCGAAACAGACTGCCGCTGCGGACCGGCCGCCACATAACCCAGGGTACGGAACTGCTCCTGCAGCGCCTTGTTATCATTCGCAGTGGCGCCCACCATGGCGGTATCGCGCATCGCCGCGTAGGCGGCCTCCACATCAAAGTCGCGCAGGCCGCGCGTATACGCCCCCACAATCAGACCGACGACGTGAAACCCGGTCATGCACCAGGTCTCATTGCCCCACAGCGGCCACACCGGCAGCGAGTGTTGCCCGAGCTGCTGATAATCCGCCAGCATCGTCTTCACGATATCGGCGATGCGCTGCGGTTGCGTTAGAGTCAGGAACGGAAACTCCCCGCGGTAGATGTCCCAGATGGAGAGTGTCGTGTACTTGGTGAAGCCCGGGTTGGGATAGTTCTTCTGATCCTGCCCGCGGTAGCTCCCATCCACGTTGTTGAAGGTGGCCGGCGCCACCAGGCCGTGATAGGCGGCGCTGGCGAAGGTCTGCTGCATCGCCGTGTCTGGCAGTTTGGCCTGCAGCACCCCAAGCGCCTGGCTCCACTCCTGCTGGCTGCTGCGCCGCAGAGCCTCGAACTCCCAGTGCGGGATCTCCGCGGCCAGATTCATCGCCGCGCCTTCCACCGCCGTGCCAGAGATGCCCACCCGCACCGTGAGCGGTCCACTGAGTGCCCCAGGCGTCATAATGGCCCGGATCTCCTTGCCGGAGATGCGATCGCCCACGGCGGCAGAACGTACCGCCCCATCCACCTGAACCTGCAGCGTCGCAAACGGCTGCGAGAACTCAATCACAAAGAAGACATGCTTGTCCGCCGCCCAACCATGCGTGGAACGCACCCCGGAGATCCGCCGGGCGCTCTCCACGTGCAACTCGGCAGCATAGACGTTACAGCCGATGCCATGCACCAGATCCACCATCAGGCCGCAGCGCGCCGGCTTCGCAGGATAGCGATAGCGGTGCATGGCGCACCGCGTCGTCGCGGTCATCTCGGCCGTAACATCCGGCGTATCCAGATGCACCGCATAGTAGCCGGGCTGCGCCGTCTCGCGCTGGTGCGAGAAGGCCGACCGGTAGCCGCTCTCCAGCGGGTCAAACACCCACCCCGAGTTCGTTCCCAAAGCACCGATCTGAGACTCCGCCTGCCCGCCCGGCTCCCCCGAACTCCAGCTCCAGTTGCGGCCTTCCACCAACGGCATCAGCAAAACATCGCCCAGATCCGCTCCCCCGGTGCCCTGCAGATGCGTGTGGCTGAAGCCGAGGATAAAGTCATCGTCATAGTGGTAGCCCGAACAATGGTCCCATCCGGTAATATCCCACTGACCGTTCCACTTCGCCTCCGTCGCTCCGCTGCTGTCCGGACTCACCTGGACCATGCCGAAGGGCGCCACCGCACCCGGGAACATATGTCCGTGCCATCCCGTGCCCACCATCGGCAGCACATCCTCCAGCACGCCCCCAGCTCCGGCCCAAGCAACTCCGGCACGCTGCTGGGCGTTGGCCAGCCGGTAGGCAGGCGTCATCGCGCCAGCGGTAAGCACTGCACAGTTCTTCAGAAACTCGCGTCTACGCATCTAGATCTCTTTCTCCTCGGAGTCGGATGGCTGCGCGGCCAGACATCTGGGCACAGTTCTGGGCACAACCCTGGCTAGCCGGCGGCGCTGGCCCATATGCAGTCCATCTTACAGCCAAACAATCATTTCAATGACTGATCTCTACAGGTATGATTGCTTCCATGCAAAGACGAACCCTGCTCATGCTCGCCGCCCAGGCGGGTGTTGCGTCCACCGCTTCGGCATCGCTTCGCTGGTTGGGGCCACTGCCCCGCTCCCTCGCCGCTCTCCCCGCCCCTGACTCCGATCATCCGCCCGCATCGCCACGCGCCATCGCCCGACCCTCGCCCGATCAGAGCGCGTGGCAGGACCTGGAGATGGGCATGTTTCTCCACTTTGGGCCGCACACCTGGCAGGACAGCCGGGCCGCCAACCAGCCGACGCCGCTCTCCGCGATGAACCCGCAT
>JAJZDM010000016.1 GCA_021806005.1 Acidobacteriota bacterium
ACCAGCAACTTCAGCCGGCGGTTCTCGTCCTCCAGTGCCTTCAACCGCTGCGCCTCGCTCACGTCCAACCCGCCGAACTTCTGCTTCCAGCCGTAGAACGTCGCCGCCGAGATCCCGTGCTCACGGCACAACTCCGCCGTCTTCACCCCAGCCTCGCCCTGCTTCAGTATTCCGATGATCTGCTCTTCATTAAACCGGCTCTTCTTCATACTTCCGTCCTCTCAAGTAATTTACGAGAGAACTCCAGCTTCAACTGGTAGAGATTCCAGGGGGCAGGTCAGTACGCCTAGAGCAGGGAGCTCTGGCCAACCTGGACAGCCAGCATGGAAATTGATCCACCATCAACGCCTTCGACAGGGAAGGTGATGCGTTCACCCTGTTGGCGGGTGGCAAGGACATACAGCATCGGGAGATAGTGGTCTGGCGTGGGAATCGAAAGAAGCGCCTCCGGTCCGAGAGTTTCATAGTGAATCAGCTGCCGGAACTCTCCGGCGAGCATCATCTCCTTTGCGGATGTCTCAAAGCGAATTGCCCAATCGTATGGATCCGGCATGTGGTGTCCCCACGCGTAGGTGCGCAGATTGTGCACCAGGTTACCGCTTCCGAGAATGAGGACTCCGTCCTCCCGCAAGGGTGCAAGTCTCTTCCCGATCTCAAAATGGAAGGAGGCCGGCTTCGATTCGTCGATGCTCAACTGAACGACCGGGATATCAGCTCGTGGATACAGGTGCTTGAGAACCGACCACGTTCCATGATCGAGGCCCCAGGAGTTATCGAGGCTAACCTCCAGAGGAGCGAGCAACTGCTGGACCTTGCGGGCCAGCATGGGATCGCCCGGGGCAGGATACTGCACTTGAAACAGCTCCTGAGGGAATCCACCAAAATCGTGAATCGTCCGCGGCGACGTCGCGATGGTTACGCCGGTCTCCGGAACAAACCAGTGAGCGGAGATAGAGAGAATGGCTCTTGGCCGGTACAACGCTTGACCTATGCGGCTCCACGCCCTTGTGTAGGTATTGTTTTGCAGGGCATTCATCGGATTGCCGTGACCCAAAAAAATGGCAGGAAGCATCTTGCTCATGTGGCGTACTCCTCTCTGGTTGAAACCGCCATTGCCGAGATCATACTAAGAGTTTTGGCTTCTGGATCGACAGTGATCTTGCGCCTAGACCGAGCATACCGATTCGGATTGATTGGTGCGAGACCCGATCATCTCGTCGTAGACGCCACCTGCCTGCAGCGACATGGTTCCCGCGGCCAGCGATTGCGCGTGGGGCCAGCGTCGTCGGGTTCGGCTGGCGGGGAGGCAACAGGCGTGGAGTGCATAAGCCTGCACGGATAGTTGTGAGGCGCCGTCTATCGAGGTCCTTCACCCGCAGCGATTCGAACAATGTCTCCCTGGCGGCGTTTACTGGGTCGTGGTCCTTCCGGCTCATTCAGGCAGGGAGGCCATGCTGATCCAAGAGCCCGGCGAAGTACTGGCTGGCAGTACTGGCTCCATCGAACAGCAATGAGCGAGGGCCTTCTGCGGTATCCTCATCCACTTCTTCATCCCTTCGCAGCGTAAACCTCTTGCCAAGGTGAGTGTTTTGCGAGTGCAAGCTCAATTCGCCGGATATTCGCGAAAGCCTTTTCCGCACGATCCATGCCCAAGCGGGATCAAAGGTCGCAAAGAATCAACAGGGGTTAGGAGCCCTTAACAAGCTGTGATTTGCCCTCTTCACGCCTGGAAACTTTTGTGTTGACGATCCTTTTCCCGATGATCTAGTATTTCCCAGATCATCAAATGGCTACGTTGCCAAATTGCTCGAGGCAACGCAGAGCGCTTTAGCGATAACTGGTTTGCTTCTCCAGGCAAGAGAGGTGTCGCCCAAACCTGGGGCGATCTCGCGAACCTGAACGGGCAGCGCAGAGCCTGAAGCGGGCAGTAGAAAGCTCAACGCCGCACCAAGTTTGTTGCTCGTGGTTTTGGTGGATACAGCGCCATCGCGGGCCAGAAATTACTATTTTGGAGGCACAACGTGCAGACAGTAGTGCAAAAAGTAGATAAGTGGTTGCACTCCACAGGGTCATTCATCATCTCTTCCAGCGGCTTGAGATGCTGGTCACGCAGCGCAGGGCTGCTCTTACTCACCGCTCTCCTGCTGGTTCCTTCTGTATTGAAGGCCCAGATCGGCGGTACCGGAACCATCCAGGGAACTATCACTGACTCAACGGGGGCGGTCATTCCTCATGCCCGGGTGACGGTCATGAATAAGGCCACCGGGGTGGAGACCGCCATGCCGACAGACTCAAGCGGTTTCTACGCGATCTCTACGCTTCCCGCGGACACCTACAAGGTGACGGTTGCGGCGCCGGGGTTTGAGAAGCTGGTGCGGGATAACGTAGCCCTGAACGGCTTGCAGGTTCTGGGGCTCAATCTCAAGCTGACCGTTGGCTCGACCAGCTCCACGGTAACTGTTACCACGGCCCCTCCCCCGCTGGATACCACCAATGCCACGCTTGGTGGAGCGATTGACAATCAGACATACTCCAAGACGCCTTTGGAGATGGGAGAGTTTGGCCAGAGTTCCCAGCGTCGTGCGACCGACGTAGCCTTTCTCGTGGTCGGTGTTGATCCTGAGATTGCCGGCAACAACGCGACGGATGAGCCCATGATCATCAACGGCAATCCGAGCGCAACCCAGATGAACATCGATGGCGTTCCGTTCGACACGGCGACCGCGATGGGTGATCCCCGTTTTGTCTGGACATCGATTCCAGCAGAATCCGTGAATCAGTTCCAGGTGGAGACGACAGGCTTCTCCGCGGAGTATGGCGGTCTGGGCGTTGAGAACTTTACCCTGAAGTCAGGCACCAACCATCTGCATGGGACGCTCTATACCATTGCCCGCAACACGGCATTCGACGCTTCAGGCTTCATTCCGGTGACAAACAAGATCACCGGCCAGAAGGTGAAGACTCCGGAGCATCAATGGGAGAACGGCGCCAATTTTGGGTTTCCGATCCTGCGTAACAAGCTGTTCCTGTTCGGTTCGTATACGAACTACCGCTATTCTTCTGTGACACCTCCGAACTACGAGACGATTCCCACTCCGGCAGAACTCTGCGGCGACTTCTCTGCTGCGGATGCTGGTGGGAAATATCCTATCTATGATCCCAGCACCCAGACTTCGAGCACGACAGCCCCAACGCGCTCGCAGTTTTATGGAGCAGCTTATACGCCAACCGGTGGTTGCGGTAGCGGACCGATCACGGCAAACGTCATCCCCCAAAGCGAGCTCTCGCCGCAGGCCGTTTACTTCCAGCAGTTCTGGAAGGGGATCAACTACGACAACTCGAATAGCACGGATAACTACATTGGAACGTTCCCCTTCGGTCTCTCAAACTGGTCGACCGCAAACAAGATGGATTGGGATATCTCGTCGAAGCAGTACATCAGCCTGATGGCGAACTTTGGCCGGCAGTCGACGGTGAATGATTCGAGTCAGACAACGGATGACGGACCCTTCCCGTATAGAGCGTCCAAGGCATATAACCCCCGCACGGCCGTAATGCTCGTCACCCATAACTATGTCTTTACGCCGAATCTGCTTAACCAGGTGAATCTGGGATTTGCTGAGTATCATGACGACTCATTCAATCTGGCCCTTGGAACGCCTGCGTGGACCGCAGCGGCCGGTGGCATCACAAATATTCCCGTGGGACAGGCATCAGAGTCTTTCCCCACGGTGAAGTGGAGCGGCAATGATGCCCAGGCTCAGTGGGCCGGTGCTGCAACGTATTCCGCGAGCAGCGAAGACACATGGTCGTTCAAGGACAACGTGCAGTGGGTTCACAAGCAGCACTCCATCACCATCGGAACCCAAATCCAATGGTTCAGTCTCCACGAGTTGCCTGCTATCGGAAACAGCACGCCACTGGCGCTTCAATTCAGCTCAAGCCAAACGGCTCAGTTCAGCAGCGGCACCACCCTCAACCAGAACACTGGACTTCCATTTGCCAGCTACCTGGTGGGTGCGGTTGGTTCCGGTAACTACACGCAGTACGGAGCCGGTTATTTAGAGACGTTCTCTTTGAATCACGAAGCCGCGGTTTATGTGAATGACAACTACCGGGTCACCCCAAAGCTGACCCTGAACCTTGGACTTCGCTGGCAGTATGAGTCGCCGCTCGTAGAAAAGAACGATCACTACGAGTTCATGAATCCAAACAGCATCAACTCTGCGACCGGCACGCCGGGCATCATGCAGTTTGCCGGTGACGGTACAGATGGGTGCAACTGCAGAACGCCGGTGCACACGTACTTCAAAGACGTAGGGCCGAGAATCGGCCTGGCTTACGCCTTGAATAACAAGACGATCATTCGTAGTTCTTTTGGCATCTACTACGGAATGCTTCCTGGTGGCACGACCGACAATGGCGTAGCGCAAAGCGGTCTGCAGAATGGCTTCTCAGACTCACCCAACCCGCCAAGCCCAGGGCTCTCGCTCCCCGCGTTTTATTTGAACAGCAGCGGGTACAACGCAAACCTCTCGAACTCCGCCTTTGGAGGGCCTGGCTTTAGCGCAACCACGCCTCCCATCATTGATCCCCTGTATGGAACCTATTACGCGACAGATGTGACGAACACGGAACACCTCTCTCAGACTCTCGGCTTCCTGGATCCGATTCTGGGCGCCCGGCAGCCGGAGTATCCGTCCTGGTCTGTCGGCTTCCAGCGGCAGTTGACTTCAGCCATCACAGCCACAGTTGCCTATGTGGGGAACGAGGCTCACTTCCTGTATGCAGGCAACGCACGCGGTGTCTACAACAACCAGATCAATCCCGAATATCTCTTTCTGCAGGGGCTCACATCCGAGCCATCCACTATAGCGAATGTGGCAGCAGCGGCGGCTATCAATCCGAACGTCCGTTATCCATATGCGGCGTTCCCGCAGGCTGCCCCAGGGACCATCGGTCAGATGCTGAAGCCGTTTCCCCAGTACAGCGGGGTGAACGATATGTACAGCAACGTGGGCAACTCCCACTACAATGCTTTGCAGATCTCCATCACTGGCCACAAGAGCCATGGGCTCAACTTCCTGATCAACTACACGTACAGCAAGACGGTTGATGACGACGGTACCTTCCGCGCCGGCTATGCCATTCCGGCAGGTCTGGTAGCGGGTGAACCGACCAAAGCCTATGCCATCCACGAAATCGACAGGTCTCTCAGCGTAATTGATCTGCCTCAAGATATTACGGCCATGGGAACATACGATCTTCCCTTTGGTAAAGGGATGATCGGCGGTAATAACCGAGTACTGAGCAGCATCATCGGAGGGTGGGAGTTCGATGCACTCTACACCTATGTCGATGGGCTTCCTCTGGCGTTGACAGGTTCAACCTGCACAACAGCTCTTGGGGAATGCATGCCCAGCTACAACCCAAATTTCGTTGGCACCCTGATGCCATACGGAAAATGGGGCAAGGGAGCAACCGCAGCGAACCTCGGGACCCGGCAATACATCAATCCCAACGCGTTCCTTACCACAACCTCATCCAACTTCGGCTACCAGAACGGCGGCTACCTCATTGGCAATACTTCCCGTACGGCGCCTTTGGGATTGCGCGGCCCCAGCAACTATGACATCGATGCTACGCTGAACCGCACTTTCAATGTCTGGCGTCAGGGCAGGGTTAAGTTCGTCTTCTCTGTGAGTGCCTTCAACGTATTCAACCATGTGTGGTTTGGTAGCCCAACAACCAACACCGTGGGTGGATCCTCCATCAACACTTCTGTAGGAAATCCCAACTTTGGCACTGTCACGGCTCAGGCAAACAGCCCGCGTCAGTTCCAGTTCGCAGGCCACATCAACTTTTGAGGAGCTCGTCGTAACTCTTCAAAACTGCTGAAAGCGACTAGAAGAGGCACAGCCGAGGGAGATGCGAGAGCATCTTTCCTCGGCTGTGCCGCCTAAATCCATCTGTCCAACGGAATCAATCCGCTTCGAAGCCTGCAAGCAGGCAGGATTCCTGCCCAGGGTGCCTTGCTTGATCGCCGCATACAGTTCGATCGCGAGTGGCGGAAGTGATGATGCGAGAGGTTTGGTGCCCCGTGTCCGCCTTGGCTGGTATCTCTGTATGGACGCCAGGATTTCCGCAGTGGCGTCCACACCCGGTCAAATACAGACAGTTCTTCTGGGAAGCGGTTAGGCCGTGAGTTGCGAATCTGACCCCTGGTCTCTCCGCAGCCTGAATGGCCCTTAGGATGACCAATATCTGCATTGCGCGAAATCAGTAGAACCTGAAGTTCACGAGGCAAAATGAAACGCAGTCAAGGAGTGTTGGCGCTGGTTCTTTGTCAGCTGTGTGTGATGACACCTCTGGCTGCCTCGGTGATCGGCACGAATCCACCTGCCCAACCGGTCACGAAGCTTAATATTGAACAACTGCCTGCACAAGAGCAGGGAGCCTGGCTTGCGTATCTGGAGCGATCCCAAAGGGTGCGTCAGAGAGACAAGGATGTCTTCCAGGCGGAGTTGAAGGGCAGTGGACTTGCCAAACCGCTGGAACCGCCTCACAGCGATTCCGCTCGCAGCATCCCTTTGGACAGGAGCGCCACCTGGTATGCCAGCGCTGAAGCGCAGCACATCGCTGATGTGATTGTTTCCTTCCAGACGCCAGCGGGAGGGTGGGGAAAAAATATGGATATGACCGGGGAGGTGCGGCGCCCCGGGGAAAAGTACGCTCCCAATAATCTTTCGCGGTATCTTGCGCCGGGGGATTTTGACACTCCGCTCGAACCCGACTGGAACTATGTTGGGACTATCGACAATGATGCTACTACTACGGAGCTGCAGTATCTGGCGAAGGTGATCACCGCCGTTGGGGTAGGGCGCGGCCGGCGATATCAGGATTCCTTTGAACGCGGCGTTCATTATCTGCTGGATGCCCAGTATCCAAACGGCGGCTGGCCCCAGGTGTGGCCGCTGGAGGGGACTTACCACGATGCCATTACCTACAACGACGATGCGATGGTCGAGACGATGGAGGTGATGCATGACACAGCGGAAGGGCAGGCCCCATTCAGCTTTGTTCCAAGGCCTCTGCGTGCCCTTGCGGCAGCCAGCTTCTCGCGCGGCATTCGGTGCATTCTGGCGACCCAGATCCGCTCCGGCGGCATGTTGACTGTCTGGCCGCAGCAGGATGCTCCGCTTACCCTGATGCCAGAGTCGGGGAGAAACTTCGAGCCCCCGGCGGCGAGCGCCAGTGAGAGCGCAGATGTGTTGCTGTTGCTGATGAATGATCTTCCACATCCAAGCAGGACGGAGCAGCGCTCCATCCGCGATGCGGCGGCGTGGTTTAAAAAGACAGCGATCTATGGCCAGGCGTGGAAGCGGACACCGGAGGGGAGGGATATTGTGCCTGATCCGGGAGCGGGTCCGCTGTGGGCGCGGTACTATCAGATTGGCACAGACAGGCCCATCTTTGCGGATAGGGACAAGACGATTCATGACCAGGTGGCTGAGTTGTCGAAGGAGCGGCGGAACGGCTATGCGTGGTACAGTTCCAGTTCGCAGAAGGCTCTCGATCGTTATGAGGTGTGGAGTAAACAGCAGGCGAGTCCCCAATAGCCGATGACCCATCTTCTCCGATCCTCCGCAGTGTTGGCTCTGGCCTGCTTGCTTTGCGGCGAGGCCTCGAGAGGCTCTTCGCCGGCGACGGGACACGCTGCCCGGCGGACTTCATCGCGGAGGCCTGCAACGGCGAGTGTGCGGGAAGATGCGAGATCGCTGATGGTCGACTTTGCGAATGGAGCGATGGCCCGCTGGCCCAGAGGGCGCTTTGTGGCCCCAGGTGCTGCCTGGAAGTGGAATTACGAACTGGGAACGCTGCTCGAGGGGATGGATGCAGTTTGGGAAGAGACGCGGGATCCAAGGGTCTATCGTTATATTCGCAGTTCCATAGATCCATTTCTGGGGCCAAATGGGTCCATCCTGACCTACAAAGCGGCCGACAAGGAGCTGGACAATATTCTTCCAGGACGGCAGTTACTGCTGTTGTACGAGAGGACGCACGATCTTCGTTATGCCGAAGCTGCGGCTGTCCTGTATCACCAACTGGTTGAGCAGCCGCGCACGCACGAGGGTGGGTTCTGGCACAAGCAGCGCTATCCGGAGCAGATGTGGCTTGATGGCCTGTACATGGCGGAGCCGTTTTACGCGCAGTACGCTTCCATGTTCCATCATCCCGAGGCGTTTGCCGATATCACGCACCAGTTTGCACAGATCCAACAGCACGCGTTCGATCCTGCCAGCGGTCTGCTCTTTCATGGCTGGGATGAGTCCAGGAGGCAGCGATGGGCAGATCCAAAGACAGGAACATCTTCGCAGGTGTGGGCCCGCGGTATGGGTTGGTATCTGATGGCGCTGGTGGACACTCTTCCGTACTATCCAGCGAATGATCCAGGCCGGAAGGTGCTGCTGGAGATTCTGCGCCGCGAAGCCTCGGCGGTCATTCTCTATCAGAGCGCTGACAGCGGCTTGTGGTTCGAGGTCATGGACAAGGCCGATGCCCCGGGGAACTATCCGGAGTCCTCTGCCAGTTGCATGTTTGTCTATGCGCTTGCGAAGGGCGTGCGGCTTGGCTACCTGCCAGAGGCGGATCTGCGTGCGAGTGAGCATGGCTATCAAGGGATCGTAAGCCACTTCGTCAAGGTGGGTGCGGATGGATCGACCGAGTTGACGGGTACCGTGAAGGGGGCAGGGCTTGGGGGGGATCCTTACCGTGACGGGAGCTACGAGTACTATCTGAGCGAGAAGGTGATTGCCAACGATCCCAAAGGCATTGGAGCGTTTCTTCTGGCAAGTGCTGCCTTGGCGAGATAAGGGGTTTCGATGCTCACCTGCGGGCTTTGGGCGGCCTAGCTGAGATTGGCGACGCCGCACAGGTGGACGTCAACCCCCAGTGCGTGGAACATGGCAGCCTTGACGGCGAGAGCCCGCGAAGCATTCTCGCCGTCGGGAAGGTAAACGATACTCACATGATTGGCCCGGTGCCTAGCCATAAAGGTGTCGCGCGAGATGCCGTCGAAGATGGCATGCACCATGGGCCACTGTGGAGTGGTCTGGCTCCAGCGGCGCAGCGTTTCCTCTTCCGGAAGATCCACGACGGAGCCGAGGCCAAGATCCACATGTAGTCTGCCCTGCTCGACAAAGACACGGCTCCAGACGATCTTGCCCGGGCGACCAACACCCTTCAGCGTTCCGCCGCCGAGCGGGAAGTACATAGGAGGCTGGCGCTCGCTGCTGGCGCCACGGTAGCCGTGAATAAAGTGGCTAGCCGGCGCGGCGCCGGAGATCTGCAGAACCCACACAAAGTTGTCGATGCCGTTCCCGCGATAGTGCTCGCCCCAACGGACGTCATGCAGGGTTGTGGAGGGATCGAAGCCGAGGGCATTCCAGCAACGATGGGTGACGAGTGCATCGAGACCGGCACACTCGTCCACCTCATTGAAGTGCGGGAGGGCCGCACGCTGGTATAGTTCGTCTCCGGCTTCACTGAAGACGGGGGGACGGTCAGGATTGTTGAGCAGTCCCTCGACGAGATCGGAGGCGGGGACCATGTCCTTCAGTCCCTGCTGATACTGGATGCCAATAGCGTCACAGCCGAACTCATGCGCTATGCGGACGGCAGCGATATACATCTTGCACTGCTCGTGAATCTGACTGTTGGTAAGCTCAGTATTCTCATCCTCGCCGGTGACAAATCTCATGCCGCGGCCATCGAGCCATGTGCGCACGGCACGCGCCTCGGCATCGTTGACGGTGCGCATTCTGGCGACCAGCGCCGACTGGCTGAGGCGTTCC
The DNA here is from genome assembly GCA_021806005.1 of Acidobacteriota bacterium. Classification (GTDB taxonomy): domain Bacteria; phylum Acidobacteriota; class Terriglobia; order Terriglobales; family Acidobacteriaceae; genus Granulicella. The sequence goes on from JAJZDM010000016.1 coordinate 9,855, forward strand.
TTGAAGACGCCGAGAGGATTGAGCAGTTCATCATCGATGATGGCGTTGTACATGCCCATGCAGCCCTCGTCGAAGACGCCCAAAATCGCCTTCCGTCTTTTGAGCGCGGCTGCCAACTCTGTTCCAAGCCGGGTGGCGTCCGATGGCAAGCGGTTGACGGCGAGCGGGCGCACGTGGGACAGGTCGTGACTGACGGCGCCGTGCTCGATCCACTGTCTCAGCCGCTGAAGGAAGTAAGCATCATCAAAGTCCCTGCTCCAAAGAGTGTTGAACGGTACACCCGCCTTGGTCAGGGACCCGTTCAAATTCAAGAGCCCCACAAGCCCCGGCCACTGTCCGGACCAGTTCGCCACCGTTAAAATCGGTCCGTGATGGCTGCGCATGCCCGGCAGCACATGGTGTGAGTATTGCCAGGCGGCGGTCGCAAAGACGAGATTGGCTTCAGGATCGATGGTTTCAAAGATGTCCATGCCCATGCGCTGGCTGGAGATGAACCCGTGGCCGAGGGAAGGGTCGACGGGGAAGGCGCGGCGCACCTGAACGCCCTCTGCGAGGAAGCACTGGGTGAGGCGGTGTTCGAGATCCTGCTGCGCAGGCCAGCACACCCGATTCGCAGATTGCCGCAAATCGCCGCTGGTAATAAGGGTTACTTCTTTCATTGGGTGATTTCCGCCTGGAGGTCTCATTGAAGTTGCCGCCTTCACGTGTTCCCAATCATAAACATTTTCATGAAAACTTTCCGCAGGTCAAAAGACCTCCGGTGTCGAATCACCGCAGTTCATTCGACGGCTGGTTCCGCCGGAGGGGCGAGGCAACCAGAGGCATTCACAGGCGTCCGCGGGATGTTGCCGGTCTATTGTCGTTGTCGCCAGGTTGTCACGAGATGAACCAGTTCCTCGGCGGAAAGCTGACCAGGTAGGTCTCTCCGTTCAGTTCCTTGTGGGAGGACCAACCATCCCTGATTGAGGTGTTCGGAGACGCAGAGACACAGCGCCTCTTTGTACTCTGAAAATCTTTGCGCGGCCAGCCAGACATACTTTGCAAGAATCACGGCGTCGGCCGCACTACCTGTGGGATCGTCCTGATCGGGAAGGGTGCTTACCTTGTCCTGGTCTTCGAATATGGCGATGCTGCTGAAGGGTTTTGGTTTGTACCGCATTCCGAAGCGTGCCACTACCACCTGGGGACGTGCACGCCGGAAGGCCTCCGAGGCACCCCATTCCACAAAGGAGTTGGGAAAGATGAGAGATCCATTCCCGGTAAGAAAGAGATCCACGACAAACCTTTGGAGTCTCCTCTGCCCCTTCCAGGCGACTGGACACCACTGGGTCCAGTCGGTCTGTCTCAGCACCGTTATGGTCTTGTCTGCCTCGCTCATGTCACGAGGAATGGTGTTGAGTTCAGCCAGAAACCTGTCCTTGAACGGCTTCAGTTCGGTAAAGCTCAAAGAAGAGATTGCATTGATTGTGGCAGTTGAAGGAGCGCTTGCCTGACAGTGGCCGGCGTCGATGAACCAGTAGCTGGATGGATGGTTATCGCTCTGGCCGGAAAACAGGCTGCCATTGCCGGAGGGATCCTGTCTTCCGCTCATAAGACAATCACAGAGATTCTCGGCGCCCCCGATGATATGAACGGCACTCCCCACCGGCTTCCAGATGTCGCTGAATGTCTGAGGTGCGACGGGCAGATCCTGGGGCAGCAGAAGAAGAACCACCCGCCTGGGTTGCGGACCGGGTTGGCTGTAAGCAGGCGCATGTGCCTCAATGGCACGAAACACGCTCTGGACCTGAGTTCGCCACGCACTGTAGTAGGCTGATCGGGCGAGCTGGGAAGAGTTCTCCAGGGTTTCCGCATTTTCGTTGAAGGATGAGCGATCGATATTCATCTTTGTTTCAATCGATCGCAGATTTGCCGTCAATGTTTGCAGTTCTACCGCGCTGAGCGAATCGGCCCCATCAAAAAAGGAGCCAACCATCTTCCGTTCGAAAGGGAAGAGCACCCCCCACTCCGATAGTTCCCGATTCAGCGCCGGACGCATCGTAAACGGCATCCGCGAGATGGTCCTCTGCCACTCCCGCGGCGGCTCTGCCGCCTGGACATCTTCGTGGTTCATCTGGGTTGGCTTGCTCAAACCTGCATCTCCGAAAGCGCCTTTCCTGCAACCTGCGCAGGGTCAAGACCGAACAGGTGCAAGATGGTCGGGCAGATATCGATGGACTGTACAACCCGTTCTGACAGATCGCCAGGTTTTACTCCTTCTCCCGTGCAGATCATCCAGGTGAGACGCGTGGAGTCGCAATCCTCTCTGTGATTGAAGAATCCATTGGTGACGGATCCGTCCAGATCGCGACCGAACTCCGGTAGAACGAAGAGGGTTGTCTTTCCTTTATAGGCGGGGTTCGCCTCCACTTGATTCCACAGCTCATACACCAGACGGTCCACGGTGCGGATGCCGGCCAGATGCATGGAGTACGATCCGAAGTGGGCGACTTCCATATCAGAAAAGGTGAGGACCAGGAGCGAAGGGGCGAAGCGGCGCATCACTTCCGTTCCTACCAGGAAGGTAAACTCGTCACCGGTAATGGGTGCGTTCGCGTGGAGCAGGTCCTGGATGGCCTGAGAGACGGTCGCTCGTGCAGAAGCATTCAGGATGGAGGATTCCCCGGATACCGACCAGCCCAGACCTTCATAGTTATTGGCTTCGAGCATCGCCGCCAGTTCGGGTTGCATCTTGTAAGGATCGGCGCTGCGGGAGGCCTTTCCTTTGGAGGCGGCATACACAACGGCATCGATCAGGAGCTGCTTGGGAAACATCACATTCGCGCCGTAACCCGGCCCGAAGTCTCGGACGGAACTGGCGCCTATCCGGTTGGTGAGCGCCTTATTGCTGGAGATAAACCAGGTTCTGTCCTCAGACCACTGCCGTTCTTTCCGCAGGTATTCGAAGAGAGTGGGAGTGTTCGGCGCGGTCTTTCCCCAGTCGTCCAGCCTCTGCCAGGTTCCCGTAAGGATGCTCGAGATGGTGTTGAAGTGGGAGGTAACGCCGGCGTTGTGGACGAAGGGATAGAGGATGCTTTTGGGCAAGAGGTCGGTGCAGAGGTGAGGAATGTTGGCAAGACCTTCTTTCGCGAAGGTGTCCTCTCGGCGAATTCCTCCACACAGGACAACGATGACCTTGGACTGGTCTTGCAGCGACAGATCGGCGGGGTGGTCAACGGAGGCAAATCCGCGGGAGAGAGACCATGAGTCAAGCAGGAGTGCGGCCAGGGTCGTCAGGAAGGTTCGGCGTGATTGGGTAAACGTTTCCATCGCGAAACCTGAAAGTACACGATACGAGTGTTTTCCAGGCGGAGATGTGACATCCATCACAAGGGAGAGCGCCTCGAGTTGGATGAGATCCGAAGGGCTATCTTGCAGGATTCCAGACGGTTGCCGGAGTGCTTGCCCGGTCGGGCCAGTCTCTGGAAACTTTATCCGGCCGGCGCGCTGCCGGGGAGCCTGGATATGGCTGGCGACGTCCATCCACGTCGAGGGCTCGCGCTGCCTCTGCAGGAAAGAGGCTCGATCTATAGCATCTTCAGTCTTGATGCGTATCCCGAGCGGGCTTGCAGCGGCGTTTTCGTTGGGGGGAAACGCCCATAGATGTCGAGGCGTCCCTCTACACCTACACTGAGAATGATCTGACGGGTTCGCTGCCGAACTCTCTTTCGGTTCGTTTCGCTGCTCTAACTTCCGTTACGGGTTCGGTTTGCCCAGACGTTTTACAAAGTGCAGGAACGCAAGGGCGCAGGGTGAGTAGCCGCCCGGGTCCGGTTGGGTGAACTGTCCGCTGATTGGATCGAGTTGTTGATAGAAGGCCCCGGCCCTGAGGATTGCGTTATGCCACGCGCTCATGAGCTGCCGTGATTCGGCTTCTTTGCCGTAGAAATCCATCCAGCGCAGGGTTCGAAGCGCTGTCAGCGCCTGGGATGCTCCGCCCCAGGAGTTTCGAGGGATGGGGCGAACAAACGTGGGATCATCCAGCGCGATGCTTGGAAACGGATAAGGGCTCCAGTAGGCCGTTGGGTTAGAGAGTTGTCTCTTCCAGAGCTGCTGAAACATGGCGTTCTCATGGCGATTCTCCCTGCGAAGGACGTGTTCTCCCAACACGCGGAGGTTAGCGACGCTTCTGATTCGAACGAAGTTGCCTGCCGGGTCGACATCGTAAAAGCTGGCATCTTCTTCACACCAGAGTCGGGTGAGGATGAGTTGGCGGATGTGCTCCGCCTGGTCCATCCACCGCTGGGACTCAGCGTTTTTCCCGAGGGCCGCTGCCATGGCGCTGAGCGCCACCCTGGCGCCGAAGGTGGTGGCGGACAGGTCCGGACAGAGTCGCGGGACCGACTTGTCTGGCGGACACCTTGCGGCGTCGTCGCCCGGACAGGCGTTGGCTACGCCTGCCCAGCGCGGACTATGATCCTGACCCGTATCGTAGGTACAGAACGCCTCCACCAGCCCTGTTCCACGCGTATTGCGATATAGGCAGAGCCAGTTGTCCCATCTGGCGCAAGCCTGGTAGGCGTCCTCGAGAAAGCGCTGATTCCGGTTGAGCTGCGAGAGTTCCCAGGCGGTTGCCGCGATCGGCACGACCATCTGGATCGCCTTCCATCCGACCTCATGCGTTTTGACGTTGGCGGGGAGCTGACCATTCGGACGCTGCAAGGCAAAGAAGGCGCGGTGGGTGTTCTCGGCTACCTGAAGAGGGGTGATAGCCCCAGACAGCGGCTGGATGAAATCGCTCAACTGCGCATAGGCAAGGCTCTCATGAGGCCCGCATTCGAGCCATGTGCCACGATACGTTGACCCTTCGAGGAGAACAGGGCGGCCATACGCAGCCACTGGCTGGATGTTGCTCCGCAGCGTTTCAAGTGCCGCATCCCAGGCCGTCCGGGAATCTGAAAACCCGGCAGGTGCTTGCGAATGAAGAAATCCTGCTCCCAGGAGTGCTACCGATCCGTACAGGAGATCACGTCTTTGCATCTGCTCGCCCTTCTGAAACGATCTCTGGATGTTATCAAGGGGCCAGTAACGTTGGCCCGAGTGTTCTGAGAAGAGTTTGCCCGAAGATCTCTTCCGGAACCAGGGTGGCAGCATTGGTCAGAGGCGGTTGCAGGCGGGAGCAGAGGGTTTGTTGGAATCCTGCGGCCTGGCGAAGGATCTCTTTCTCGATCTGCATGCACCGCGTGGCGTTACAGGAACTGTGGTGTTTCGCCTGCCGCCGCGGTGGTCCGCAGAAAGAGTTGCTGCTTGCGCTTCACTCCGGCAAAGGCTTATGCCGTGCTGCGGCTTGAAGGGCAGCCAGGCTCCTCGAGAACTCCAAAGGGCATACTGCAGGTTCCGATGTAGACCAATGGTGCCGGCTGAGTGTTACCCGAACTGCAAAGACCGGTGAGCCCCTGGTTGGAAGATGGGCAACCGGCAAAACCACTGTAGCGCACTCTGCGCGGATCCTGCGAAGCGGTGATGGACGCTGCGGAGGCGCAGCCTGTTGACGAGCAGTGGACAGCGACTGATGGAGAGATGCCGTGAGCGGAAATGGATCGGGATTGGCGTAGACCTGAAAGGCGTCCCAGGGACGGTGGAGGATCAAAGCCGGGAACAACGGGTGCGGCCTGCCGCCGCGAACCAGCCCTCGCCATGAGCCTTTTCATCCCTTCGGGATGGGCTGGAGCAAGCCGGTTTTCTGATCGAGGTTGGCGTTTCTTCGGGAGGAAAGATCCTGGTCGCCTGCCCGATGGACGCCTGTCTGGATCACACCGTTGGAGGTCGGGGTGTCTCCATAAAACCATGCAGAATTTGACAAGACAAGAGTTCCAAATTCGTCTATTCTGATCATTCGCCGGATGGAAATCCAAGCACAGCCAAGCAGAAGACGATCTTCGACTGTTCCTCGAATCACAAGAATCGCTCCCGAAGTATGAATCGCGTGACTGCCATGGGGATAGCATTCTGTACACGCAACGGTTGGTTTGCCAGAAGAGTCTCTGGACCGTTCCAGCCTGTGGGATGGAGGATGGGTGTTGCTCTTGCTGCCGTTTTTGCTACGGCGGGAGGCGCCGTGTGCCAGTTGGCGCCCCAGGCGGGGCCGATGGTTGTCACGCCGCAGGCATCACGGGCAGTTGTTCTGCCTCCGGGCGGTAGCTGCTCGCTTGAGGTCTCGATTCCTCCCGCTTCGTTCGCATTCGTGGCTATTGATCAGTTGCAGGGGATGGTATCGGCCTCGATCGAAGGCGAGGTTCCATCTGTGCCATTTGCCTCGGATGCAGGCGCGCACTCGGTGATCAAGATTCCCGTTCAGGGTGTTGCACAAGGGCGAGTGCGCCTGCTGGTGCACTCGCGAGACCGCTTTCTTCCTGTGAAATTGTCAGTGGGGATGACCGAGCCGCACCCGATGGAGGCGGCGGATAAAGATGTGTTTGAGGCTTACCGGGCTTATGCGCAGGCTGAGGCGATGCGCCGGTCGCGGGAGACCGGAGGTCATCCCACCGCACTTGAGCTTTACGCCGGCGCAATTGCGTTGGCCCAGAAGACCTCCGACCGTCTCCTGGAAGAACAGGCATGGATCGGCGAGTCGCGCTTCGCTGTGTATGACATGGGCAACTACACGTTGGGACTGAGCTCCGCGCAGCATGGCACCGCTCTGATTGCCAGCGAGGATATGGCGGCTCCAGGCGCGGCGATGGCGATTGCGGCACATGGTTTGAAGAATCTCTCAACCGTGGAGGTATTTCTTGCACGCTATGCCGATGGCATTGAAGCGGGTACCCGCTCGCTTGAGTTGTATCGAAGGCTGGGCGATCTGTACTGGCAGGGGATTCTGGAGGGGAATCTCGCCAACGTCTATCTCGAGATGGGTGATACGACCTACGCCCAGGCATCGTCGGAGCAGGCCCTGGCGATTGCGCAGGAGCTTCAGGACTTCAGCGGCATCGCGTTTACCATGGCCACGCTTGGCGCCATCCACGGTATGCGGGGCGAGTATCAGGCTGCGCTGGATGCCAACCAGGCGGCGCTCGATGCGCTTGGCAAAGCGCCCGATGATGATGAAGCGGGGCAGATATGGATCAACCAGGCAGGGATCTACGAGGATCTCGGTGATGCGGAGCACGAGCGTGGCGCCCTTCTGACGGGGCTGGCTCTGCTGCGCCGTGCGCATGATGCGGCCAATACGAGCAGCGCTCTTTCTAGCCTTGCCATGCTTGAGATCCGGCAGCAGCGTCTTGCTGACGCAAGCCGTCATCTTGCCGAATCCCTGTCCCTGGCACAGTCGCAGCATCTGAAGAGAGAACTATGTATGGCGGAGTTGGGCGAGGCGAGGCTCCTTGCCCGGCGAGGTCGTCGCAAGGCTGCCATGGAGCAGTTGCAGGAGGGAGTGGCGCAGAGCGCTGCCGGCAACGAGGCAGAGAGCCACGCATTCCTGCTGGACGCGGAGGGTGATCTGCTTGCGGAATTGGGGCAAGAGGCAGAGGCTCTGGATGCCTATCGTAAAGCCGAGACAGCGTGGGTGGAGATGCTCGACACGGAAGAAGCGTCGCTGACGCGCTCCGAGATTGCTCGGGTGGAGTTTCGCGAGGGCCAGCGTGCCGCGGCGCTCGGTGACATTCTGATGGCGATTGATGGTTTTGAGACCGCACGGCGGCAGATTGGCAGCCGCGACCTGAACGAGAGCTTCTTTGCCGCGCGTCAAGGCTCGTTCAGTCTTGCGGTGGCTATTCTGATGAGCGCGCAGTCAGGCCGGAGGGGCAGCGGGAATGTGGAGCGCGCATGGGAGATTGCGGAGCAGGCTCGCGCTCAGATACTCATGAACGCAATTCGCAGCTCAAGGCAACTCTCCACCCAGCCGCTGCCAGCCGCAACGATGGAGAAGAGAGCGGCGGTTGAAAGTGAGATTGCGGAGGCAGAGAAGGATGTCTTCCGCCTGGGCGGGCAGGCTCGCACGGCGGACGATCCCTCCTTGCGGCGGGCGGAAGGACGTCTCCACTCGCTCGTCTTCCAGAGTGACCAGATCCAAGCCAGCAACCGTGAAGGTGCTGCCTGGGCTACAGCAGATCTGCTGCCTCCTGCGCCTGCCGATATTGAGCGTCGCCTTCTTGATGGGCACACCGCGTTGATTGAGTACTGGGTTGGACGCGATGCCATTTTTCGCTGGACGTTCACTTCGTCGGGCCTGACAGGATGCCGCTTACCGGATTCGGCAAGCTTGCTCCGGCAGATCGATCGATTCAAACATCTCCTGGTGGCGCGCGAAGAACACCCTGCCGGCGAGGACTTTGCAACGCGTGAGGCGCGGATTGCGCAGGCCGACCGCGAAGCCGAACGGGTTGCATTACGGCTGGGACCTGGGCTTCTACCGGCGATGAATTCTTCGATACATCGCCTGATCCTGGTTCCGGATGGTCCACTAGCATCTCTTCCGTTTGCTGCCCTGCGCCAGAGATCGGGCCACTGGCTCGTTGAGAGCTACGAGATTGAGGTGGAACCTTCGGCGGCCATTGCGTTGGCGCTGGAACAGCGTCCTCCACTCGCCAGCGCCAATCAGATTGCCGTGTTTGCAGACCCGGTGTACAGCCGCGACGATCCGCGCCTGGAGCCTGCTTCCGGGGCTTCCGGCGTCGCGGTGAAGGCCGCAGGCGGGCCGCATCTGATTCGTGCTGCGAGCACCTTCGACGCCAACCTTCTACCGCGCCTGACGGGGTCGGCGAAGGAGGCTGAGGCGATCGAGCGCATCGCCGGCGCCAGCCGGACGAGGCTTTATCTCGGCTTCCGTGCGACGCCGGAGCGCGTGATGCAGTCCTCGTGGAGTCACTTCGAGATTCTTCACTTCGCCACCCATGCCATCGTCAACTTCGAGCAGCCGGAGTTGTCGGGAATCGTTCTTTCGATGGTTGACCGGCAGGGAAGGCCAGAGGACGGCATTCTTTGGATGCATGATATCTATCGCACCTGGTTTCCCGTCCCCCTGGTGGTTGTTGACGGCTGCAGCACTGCGAATGGCAAGAACATTCCCGGCGAAGGCATCACGGGTTTTGCTCAGGCTTTTCTTGCTTCGGGTGCATCGGGGGTTCTTGCAAGCCTGTGGACCGTCGACGATGATGCAGCAGGCAGGCTGATTCCTATCCTCTATCGCGGGCTTATGGATCAGAGGTTGAGAGCACCGGCTGCGCTCAGGGCCGCTCAGTTGAAGCTATTGGCTGATCCGGGGTTACACGCTCCCTATGAATGGGCTGGATTTGTTTTTGAAGGCAACGGGCAGTGGCAGGCAAACTCACCGAATCTCTGAAGATCCACAGGCACGCTTATGGCATACGATCTCGACTCAACCTCATTCCAGGCTCTGCTTGGAGCGCTGCGACCGGACAGCGCAGACTCTGCCGGGGCCTATGAACAACTTCGCGAAAAGTTGATCCGCTTCTTCCGTTGGAACAACTGCCGGCCCGAGGATGAACTAGCCGATCTGGCGATCGATCGCCTCGCCGGAAGGCTCAGGGAAGATGCCGGCGCGATCGGTGATCCGGTACGGTTCGCGCTGGGTATTGCCCGCATGGTTGTCCATGAGCATCGCATCCGAACCAGCAGACAAGAGAAGGCGCACTCCGGGTACGTGCTGGCAAAGGAGATCACGCGCGAAGAGGAGGAAGAGCAGAGGCTGGAAACCCTGGAGAGATGCCTGAACGAGCTGGATCTTCCAAATCGTTCCATTTTGGAACGTTACTATACAGGAGATGCCGGAGAGCGCATTCGTAACCGCCGGCAGCTTGCCGCAGAGATGGGTCTCAATCTGAACGCATTGCGCAACCGCGCACTCCGTCTGCGCCGGGAGCTCGAAAATCGCATCGAGCAGCAACTTCGCGACCAGGAACGCCGTGATAAATCTGTTCAGAACGGCACTTTGAGTTAAGGAAGACAGAAGCGACCATGACAGAGCAGAATGAGCTTCGAAGACTTTTGCTGGATTACAAGCTTGACCGCATGCAGCAACCGCAGCGCGAACGTCTGGAGGAACGCATCTTCAATGATGCCGAGTTTTCAGCGATGCTTGAAGAGGCGGAGTACGATCTATTGGATGATTACCGCGCGGGCCGGCTCTCGACGAACATCCGAGAGCTTGTCGCGCAGGCTTTTTCCCCTGCCGAACTGGCTCGTACGATCCGGACCCCGGCGCAGAGAGTACCGCGTGCTGCCGCCATTGCGCGCCGCAGGGGGATGTTTCTGCCGGTGTTTGCGTTATCGCTCTCCGCTTTGCTGATCGCTGGGGTCATTTTTATAGCTCGTCATGCAGAAGTGAGGTCAGAGGCTGGCCGTGCCGAGAGCGCCGCTCAAGCTGGCGACATGGCTACGCCCCCGGTTGCAGCGGGGCGGCACGAGGAGGAGCCTACGCTGCTGCTGACGGCGGAGGTCGTTCGCGATGGCTCCGCAATGCACCTTCGGCTCGCGCCCGCGGTACGGATGGTGCGCGTGCAGTGGGTTGTGCCCGCTGAAGCGTCTGGCTCGTCGTTTTCCCTCAGCGTGGCAGCAGAGCACGGTGTGATCCGCACAACTGTCGAGTCTGCCGGAGTTTCCATACTCGATGGCCAGCGCGTAGCCGAGTTTTCGGTTCCCGCCGATGTCTTTCGAGGATTGGGAGATCGGTATCTGCTCTCTGTCCGCAGTAGTGGGGCAGCGGAAAACCCGATCCGCGAGTACCGCCTTACCGTCGCACGCAGGTAACGGCGACAGGTCCGGGTAAAAGCACTTTTGTCCGCAGAGTTGCTGAAGATGGCACCTGAAGGACGGCCTTAAGCAGGATGATCTGCAGACCAGGCAGTCTGGCTGCCTGGCCTGCAGATCAAGATCCGGTCGCGCAGATTCGTTCTGCGACTTCAGCGATCGCTGCGTGATCGCTGCGGTAGATCCATGATCGGGTTTTCCCAGATCGTTGCGGACTCAGTGCTTGATGAAGAAGTTCAGGTTAATAGCAGCCGCCATGGCCTGGAAGCCGGCATCGTTGGGATGGAGGTGATCGCCGCAGTCGAAGGCCGGGGCGTAGACCTCAGGGTTGGCGGGGTCGTGAGTGGCTTTATCAAAATCGACAACGCCGTCGAGTTGGGAGGTGGTGCGGATCCAGTGATTGACGGCCTGGCGGACGGCGTCGCCGGCTGTTGATGCGTACTTGGCGCCCATGTAGGGGGTGAGGGTTGCACCGAAGACCTTGATGCCATGGGCGTGGGCGCGGGCAGCCATCTGGGAGATGCCGGCGATCAGGTCCTGCGCTGTGACGATGTCATGCGGGTTGGTTGAGTCGTAGGCGACGCCGATGTCGTTGATCGACTCCAGGATGATGACGTACTTTACGCCGGGAGGAGCCAGGACCTCACTGTCAAAGCGGGAAAGAGCATTTGGACCCCATCCGTCATGCAGGATACGGTTGCCACTGATACCCATATTGATGACGCCAAGATCACGAGTGGCAGCGTTTGCCTGGAGACGGTTCGCCAGGTCATCGGGCCAGGTGTCGTTGCCGCCCGTTGTGCTCTTCCAGCCGTCGGTGATGCTGTCGCCGAAGGCTACGATGGTTGCCGCGTGCGGGGCCGCAACCTCAACGTCCTTGAGAAACTCATACGAGTGCGTGGTGGTGGCGTTGTCGAGGGTGGGAGCATCCATCGGCGAGCCTGCGGCCACGTAGTTGGTCTGCAGGGCGAGATCGTGCTGGGTGAGGGTGGCAATCTTCTGGCCGGGGATGCTAAGGGTGATGGCGAGATTTGAGAGCGGCGCCAGCGTGACCTTGACAGGATCGCTGACGGCAACCGCCCCGGGCGGAATGGTGATGGAGGGCTGGCCATTAAAGGTGAGAGGGATGGATGTTCCCGGCTGGATGGCACCTCCAGTCCAGGCCGCTGTGGGGAGGGCAACAGCGGCTCCGCCGATATTCAGGGAGTTCACGCCCAGTTCGTTCGTGAGGGTAACGCGGATCGCAGAGCCACCCAGAGAGAGGTGAACGATCTGGCGCAGGGTGGTCGGAACGGTGAACGCATCGTGCCGGTTAACCTCTGCCACCGGCGCGGTGGACCAGGTAGCAACCCAGTGGGGTTGCGCACTGCTCTGAGCGTACAGGGATGGGGTGGCGAGGGCGAAGATTGCGGCCAGAATGGCCCAGTTCGGAGATAGGGGGGAGCAGCGCACTCTGAATCCTCCTTTGACGAAAGGACGAAGATTTAAGAACCGGTGGGGGGACGCCCTCGCAGTTGTTTCGGCGGTCTGCGAAGGCAAAGTGAGGCCGCCTCTTACCGCTCGGTGAAACCGGCGGGATTTGGCACTGTGACAGTCTAACCGAGATGCTGGAAGGAGAACGATGTTGCGGTTGGCTGATCGATTGCCGGTCCGGATGCGGGTGGTCCCGCAGGGCGGAGAGAGCGAAGGGAGAGCGTGACGCAAATCCGCTAAACGTTGCGAGGTAGGTCCGTGCCGGCGGCAGAGGAGCAAAAGCGGGAGGGCCCCACTGGGACGGCATCCAGTCTGGGTCTGTAAGAGGTATATATTCAATAGGATAGATGTAGAGGGCCAGTCAGGGGAGTCATATGGAACGGCGCTTGGCTGATGTGGTTCTTCCGCTGATGAGGCGTAAAGTCAGGCTGTCGTTTATCACGCTGACCACGCAGGTCGGGCGCTTCCCCAACCGTTCGAGGAGCAGGCGGATGCCTCAGCAGAACGGGCAGGCTGAAGATCTTGACAGCGCGGTACGGGTCGACGGGTTTCGGCGCCTTTGTATATTTGGAAGGTTCCTGACGAGACGTGGGAGACGCAGGCTCAAGGACTTAAAGGGTCACCGAGAGGCGGGAGCGAAGACGATGAGGTTTGCCCAAACCCCTTGAAGCGCAGGCTCCGGGTGAACTTTGAACAAACGCAGTTGAAGAGCCATGCATGGGTTTCAAGCAGATTTCCAGGAGAGAGGATGCGCCGCACAGCATGGATATGGGCCGTTGGATCCGCAGCCTGGACCTTCGACGCCATCGTTAATCTTTACTACCATAACCGGCCTCACGCCGAACTGGCGTTGATGGTCGCCATGATGTTCGGCGTCGCCTGGGCGTTCTACTCCCGTCCGCAGAGTCGTTAGAGCATCTTCTCGGTATGCCTGTCTGACCCGTCGGCTGCAAAGAAAGAGAGGATCCGGGCCGAAGCCTGGATCCTCTGTATCCCTTGTATCCTTCCGGGGATGTCTGGTTGGGTTACTTGCCCATGACGCGCTGCATCGTCTCGCCGATCTCGGAGGGTGAGACGACCACATGGATTCCGGCGGCGCGCATCGCATCCATCTTGCTCTGCGCGGTTCCTTCGCCGCCGGAGATGATGGCTCCGGCATGGCCCATGCGCCTGCCTGGAGGGGCTGTCTGCCCGGCGATAAAGCCCACCACCGGCTTCTTGACGTGCTCCCGGATGTACTCGGCAGCCGCCTCCTCGTTGGTTCCACCGATCTCGCCAATCATGACGATCGCCTCAGTATCGGGATCCTCATTGAGCAGCTTCAGCGCATCGACATGGGTGGTGCCAACGATCGGATCACCGCCGATGCCAATTGCGGTTGACTGGCCGATACCGCGCTCGGACAACTGGTAGACCGCCTCATAGGTCAGCGTGCCAGAGCGAGAGACGATACCCACGGATCCCTCCTTATGGATGAGTCCGGGCATGATGCCGATCTTGGCCTTGCCTGGGGAGATGACCCCGGGGCAGTTGGGTCCGATCAGCCGCGACTTGGAGTTCTTCACGACCTCCCAGACCCGCACCATATCCAGCACGGGAATCCCTTCGGTGATGCAGACGATGAGGGGAATGCCAGCGGCTACGGCTTCCAGGATGCCATCCGCTGCCGCCGGTGGAGGCACGAAGATTACGGTTGCATTTGCACCGGTCTCATGCACCGCCTCCTCCACGGTGTTGAAGACTGGCCATCCCTCGAAGGTGATTCCTCCCTTCCCAGGCGTCACGCCACCTACAACCTTCGTCCCATAGTCCGCGCATCCTCTGGCATGAAACGATCCTTCACGCCCGGTGATTCCCTGCACAATGAGTCGAGTTCCTTTGCCGACGAGTACTGACATGTACCTTCACTCTCCTTGGAAACTTGTCTTTGAGCCAGCGGGTAACAGGCCTGACTGGGAGATCCTCTTGGTGGATCTGGTCTGTCTGCTGGATCTGGTCTGCCGAATACTCTCTCCAAAAAGTGATGGATCAAGTAGAGACGGCGCCGATTCCTTTTGCCGTATCCGGAATATTGGAAGCGAGGTGTTTTAGTCCTCGCGCCGCAAGGTGCTCTTCGCTGCCGCAACGACTAGATCAGCGGCCTCCTTCATCGTAGACCCGACCTGGAAGTTCAACCCGGAGTCCGCGATGATCTTCCTTCCCTCTTCGACGTTTGTACCTTCGAGGCGAAGTACGATGGGCAGGGTGACGTTGAGATTCCTGGCCGCGTTGACCACGCCCTGGGCCAGCACATCGACGCGCAGGATTCCGCCAAAGATATTGATAAAGATCGCCTTCACATTGGGGTCACTGAGCAGAATTCCAAAGGCATTCTCAATCTGCTCCTGCGAGGCACCGCCGCCCACATCAAGGAAGTTGGCCGGCGATCCACCAGCGTACTTGATGATGTCCATGGTCGCCATGGCCAGGCCGGCGCCGTTTACCATGCAGGCGATGGAGCCTTCCAGCTTGATGTAATTCAGGGCATACTTGCTGGCTTCGACCTCCAGGGGATCCTCTTCGGTGATGTCCCGCAGCTCCCTCAATAACTTGTGGCGGAACATGGCGTTGTCGTCGAAGGTCATCTTGCAGTCCAACGCGAGCAGCTTCTTGTCCTGGGTGGTGATGAAGGGGTTGATCTCCATCAGCGAGCAGTCAGAGTCCATGAAGGCGCGGTACATCCCCATCATGCATTTGGTGGCTTCGCCGATCTGGGATGGCTGCAAGCCTAACTTGAAGGCCAGCTTCCTTGCCTGGTAAGGCTGAAAACCGATCGCCGGATCCACATACTCCTTGAAGATCTTCTCGGGCGTCTCGTGGGCTACGTCTTCAATCTCCATGCCGCCGGCCTGCGAGGCCATGAACACCACTCGGGCCGAGGCGCGGTCCAGCACCAGTCCCAGATAAAGCTCGCGGTCAATCTGCGATCCAGCCTCGATCAACAGGCGACGCACCCGCTGGCCATGGGGTCCGGTCTGGTGCGTGACCAACTGCATACCCAGGATGGCCTTGGAGGCTGCGGCAGCGTCCTCCAGGGTCTTGACCACCTTGACCCCGCCACCTTTGCCGCGTCCGCCGGCATGAATTTGAGCTTTTACCACCACGGCCTTATGGCCACTGGAAAAAAGTTGATCGGCCGCCGTATAGGCTTGCTCCAGTGTGGTGGCCATCTCACCCTCGGGAACAGCCACCCCAAAGTTGCGTAGAATCTCTTTCCCCTGGTATTCGTGGATCTTCATTCCATCTCCAGCGTCTCAGTTTTGTAAAGATGCGAGACATCCCATCTTCAAGCTCCAGATGCTAATGAGTCCCAATCAGTTCTTGCAAACGAATCTGATGGTAATCGCCTGATACGGACGATGGTACGAGTCGTGCCATCGTCCTCTCTCTGAATGATACCCTTAGAGGGGCAATGCCCATCAAAAACCAGCTTCGTCGAATCATCGAGCAACAAGAGACCCTCTCGATGGAGGAGGCCTCTGCACTGATGCAAGCGATCCTTGCCGGAGATGCCAGCGAGATCGAGATGGCTGCCCTGCTGGGCGCCATGGCTGGACGCGGGGAGACTGCAACAGAGGTTGCAGGCTTTGCCCTTACGCTCCGCGGCGCCGCGAAGATGCTCGTGCTCAACGATCAGGAGCGGGAAGAGCTGGTAGACACCTGCGGTACGGGCGGCGACTCCAGCGGCAGCTTCAATATTTCAACCGCCGCAGCGCTGATTGCAGCGGCGGCGGGCGTCCGGATTGCCAAGCACGGTAATCGGGCGATCACCTCGCTGTGCGGTTCGGCCGACGTTCTGGAAGCTCTTGGAGTTCCCATTCAACTTGAGCCAGCCGAGGCCGCACGCGCACTCCGCCAGCAGCGCTTCGCATTTCTGCTGGCTCCGGCACATCATCCGCAACTGAAAGTTGTGGGGCCGGTGCGGCGGGCTTTGGGCGTGCGGTCTGTCCTGCACATCCTCGGTCCACTGCTCAACCCGGCCGGCGCAAGCCGCCAGGTGATGGGAGTGTATCAGCCCCGACTGGTGCCTCTGGTTGCCAAGGTGATGACGTTGCTGGAGATGCGCCATGCCATGGTGGTCCATGGCGACGGCGGGCTGGACGAATTGGCGATCTCCGGCCCGAGCGAGATTGCCGAGGTGCAGAACGGGGTGATTCGGCAGTACACCGTGGTGCCGGAGGATTGCGGACTGGAGAGAGCGCCGCTGGCCTCGCTGGCGGGTGGGGGCGCAGCGGAGAATGCGCTGATCCTGAAAGAGATCTTTTCCGGGAAAGAGGGTCCGCCAAGGGATGTGGCAATGCTGAATGCGGCCGCGGTGCTGGTGGTTGGCGGACTTGCGAAAGACATTCCCGGCGGTGTTCGTCTGGCCGCTGATACGATCGACTCCGGGGCAGTCCTGCGTCTGGTTGAGGCGCTGCAGAGCCCACCGGCTGCAGCCAGGACCGACGGAAGATAAGGCTCCCGGTGCGATGATGACTTCTGCATGCTGATGGTGATCTCGCCTCTCTCTCTCCCCGCGATGGTGCTGCTGACGATTGTGGCCATCAGTCTTCTGCTGATGCTGCTGCGGCCGCGGGGGATTTCAGAGGCATGGTGGGTTGCCGGCGGGACGCTGCTGTTGATGGCGCTGCGCCTGGTTCCGGTGCCTGCTGCCGTCCATGCAGTTGGGGAGGGAACGGATGTGTACCTGTTCCTGATCGGCATGATGCTGCTCTCCGAACTGGCCCGCGAACAGGGGGTCTTTGACTGGCTCTCCTACGTTGCGATGCGGGACGCGAACGGGTCCTGTCTTCGGCTGTTCTGCTCCGTCTCCCTGGTGGGAGTGCTGGTTACCGCGCTGCTATCCAACGATGCCACCGCGGTGGTGCTGACCCCGGCCATCCTGGCGGTGGTGCGCAAGGCGCGCCTCTCCCCGCTGCCTTATCTGTTCCTGTGCGCCCTGATGGCCAATGCGGCCAGCTTTGTCTTTCCCATCTCCAACCCTGCGAATCTGGTGGTCTTCCACGCGGGCATGCCTCCTTTGCAGCAGTGGCTGCGTCTCTTCGGGGTTCCATCGGTGGTGGCGATCGTGATCACGTTTGCGGTTCTGGCGGTGTACTTCCGCAGGGAGTTGCGGGGCAGGATTGACCATGAGGTGCAGCGGGTGGCGCTGACGCCGGGCGGAAGGCTCACGCTGTGGGGACTGGCGCTGGTGATCCTGGTGCTGTTCTCGGCTTCGGCGCTGCGGATGGACCTGGGTCTGCCGACGTTTCTGGCTGGGCTGGTGATTACCGCGGTGGCCTCTGTGTACTCGCGGAGTGATCCGCGCAAGCTGCTGCGGGAGGTAAGCTGGAGCTCCATTCTCCTGGTAGCCGGTCTGTTTGTGCTGGTAGACGCGGTGGAGTCCCAGGGGGCGTTGAAGCTGGCGCAGGCGTGGCTTGCGGGGGCAGAGAGGATGGCTCCGGGAAGGGCGACGCTGGCGGTGGGGCTGGGGCTGGGCGTGCTGAACAACCTGGTGAACAATCTTCCGCTGGGGCTGATTGCCGGAGGCGCCATCCAGGCAGCGCATGTGAAGGGGCTGCTGGCGAACGCGGTGATGATGGGGATCGACCTGGGACCGAACCTGTCGGTGACCGGCTCGCTGGCGACGATCCTATGGCTCTCCGCGCTGCGCAAGGAGGGGGTTGAGGTGAGTGCGGGCAGGTTTCTGAAGGTGGGCGTGGTGGCGATGCCGTTGGCCCTGGCGGCGGCGCTGGGCAGCGCGCTGGTGATGGCCGGGCGATAGGAAGAGAGGGCCTCTACACCTCTGGGAGTTTCAACTGCTGGGAGGCATGCTCATCCACAAACGGATGGAAGTGCGCGCGGCAGCGGGCCTCGTAGAGTCCGGAGGCTCCGACGACGACCAGTTCCTGGCTCTGGCCGAGGCGCTGGGTATGGATTGCGGCGGCTCCGCAGACCATGCAGACGGCGGAGAGCTTGGTGACCGTGTCGGCGATCGCCATGAGATTCGGCACCGGGCCGAAGGGCTCAGCCGCAAAGGTGGTATCGAGCCCCGCCATGACAACCCGTTTGCCCAGAGCGATGAGTTCTACCGCCAGGGGGATGACGGCGGGGGAGAAGAACTGGACCTCGTCGACGCCGATCAGATCGATCTGGCCGAGCTGCGGATAGAGGGCTGCGCGCAGGTCTTCGACGTTGGCGACGGTGGTAGCGTCGTGAGTCTGAGCGTCGTGACTGGCGATGGAGGTGCGGTGATAGCGGAGATCGATATCCGGTTTGAAGCAGACCACCCGCTGGCGGGCGATGCGGGCGCGCTTGAGCCGGCGGATGAGTTCTTCGCTCTTGCCGGAGAACATTGGGCCGGTAATGACTTCGAGTACGCCGGGGGTGGGTTGATCTGCCATGCCAGCCCTATCTTAAATTGGGCAACGGCGGTGGATAACTGGGGTATTCTGGCCTTGCCTGCTGGAGGTTTTTCGATGCGTCTGGGTTGGCTTTTGACCCCACTGCTGCTGGTAGCGGCGATCCCGGGAGTGGCACAAGCCACGGCGGGACCGAAGAAGATCAAGGTGCGACTGATCAACTCCTACGGTCAGGATGCCGGGTATGCCACCTTCAAGGCCGTCAAGAATGGGGTAAAGGTTCACCTGGACCTCCAGAATCTGCGCTTCGGGCAGCACGCGATCATCCTTCACGAGTATCCTGTCTGCGATCGTCCAGACTTTGAGGGAGCCGGGGCACACTTCAATCCCGATGGGAAGGAGCATGGATTTCTGAACCCGCGCGGCCATCACAATGGAGACTTTCCCGGGGGGGTCTCCATCGACGAGGATCATGAAGGGGAGGCGACCTATGTTCTGCACTCGGTGTCGCTGGATCCGAGCGCTCCGAACTCGCTGTTTCTGCATGGCGGAACATCGATCGTGATCCATGCCCGGCCGGATGACCAGAGGACCGATCCATATGGAGATGCCGGCAACCGGATCGCCTGCGGGGTGATCAGGCCATAGCCAGAGCCAAGGGCGGCGAGAAGGGCTTTCGGGGTCCATTCGGCCGGGGAGTTGCGTGAGGAGGGCCCTATGCGGCGCGCCCCCTTGCCGCGCCTCCTTGCCGCGCCTCCTTGCCGCGCCTCCTTGCGTTGCACCCATGCAGCGCCGGACACGGGGAGGCTGCGGGTACGTGAGGTTTGAGCGCGGAGGCGCAGGTGAGAGCGTGCGGAACTGCGGAGGCGGAGCTTGCGTATGGAAAGATATGGCGACAGCGACCATTCCGGCGGTTGTGACGGGGCGGGGCGCAGGCTCACGGTCCCAGGCCGTTCCGCGGCTCTGGCTGGAGACGGAGCCGCGCAGCGAGACTCTGCCAGCCGGGAAGAGGGTGCTGGCGAGGGATAAGCGGCTGGAGACGCAGACGTCGCCTGCCAAAGAGATTCTCTGGAACGGCCTCGTGGAGGAGGCGCACATGCCGCCTGAAGAGCCAAAGCCGCGCCGCCAGACGCCGGCTGCCGGGGAGGCCCGCGACGACCGGGGTGGCGGAGCCGACCGGGCTGCGATAGTGGCGGAGCAAAGATCGCTTGCCGCCCTGGCCGGGCGATGCCTGGAGGGTGATGCCGACGCCTGGGAGCAGCTGGCGCGGTCGCAGCACCGCAGGATCTATGCCATCTGCTACCGGTTTACCGGGTCGCAGAGCGATGCGGAAGATCTGACCCAGGAGGCGTTTCTGAAGATGTATCGCAATCTGGGGAGCTTTGACGCCGAGCGGGGCAGCTTTACCACGTGGCTGACCACCCTGACCCGGAACCTGCTGGTGGATCACTACCGCCGGTCGCGGATGGAGCGCGCCAGCGACTCACTGGATGAGAGCCAGGACGGCGAAGAGGATGGACCGCGCAAGGTGGATCGGCTGGCGGACGGCGGAAGGAGCCAGGAGCAGCACCTGGCGGGTATGGAGCTGCGCGCCCAGATTCAGCAGGCTTTGGGGTGCCTGTCTGCCGAGCTGCGCGAGGCGGTGATTTTGCGCGATCTTCAGGAGATGGATTACAAAGAGATTGCTGAGGTTCTGGGGGTTCCGCAGGGAACGGTGAAGAGCCGGATCAGCCGGGGAAGGTGCGAGCTTGCGAGGCTGCTGAAGCGGATGGAAGGGCAGGTGATGTAAGTGGCGAAGAGAGGCCAATTCGAAGCAGCGATGGCGCAGCCGGAGGGGAGGCGTCCGGAGGCCTGCGTGATCTGCGAGACGATGCTGCCTGAGGCTATCGACGGCACGCTGCACAAGGCGGAACGGATTGTCTTTGAGCGGCACATCGCCAGTTGTGCGGCCTGCCGGAGCGAACTGGCGGAGGCGCAGCGCGGTGAGGCGTGGTTGAGCCTGTTGAAGAGCCAGACGCTGGAGCCGCCGGCTGACCTGCTGGACAGAGTGCTTGCGGTGACGACGGGTAGCGCGGCACGCACGGCGGAGGGGTACGCGGCTGCCAGGGCAGTCTCCACGGATGCAGGACGGAAGGCGGAGCCTGTAGCAACGCCGGTTACGGCGTTGGGTCCAGTGGCGCCCGACCGGGATGCAGTGGGGCTGCCGCAGTGGGATGGGGCAGCACCGGGCGAGTGGGGTTTGAGCGATGGAAGCCCGAGGGCGCAGGGGCTCTTCGCTGGCGAACTGGCTGAGACGGAGAGCTTTGCGACGGGAGAGCGAGCAGGCTGGGCGCCGGTTTGGGCGATGGTTACGCAACCCCGTCTGGTGATGACGGCGGCGATGGCCTTCTTCTCCATCGCCCTGACGTTGAATCTCACCGGTGTCCGGTTGCGGGATCTGAGAGGCTCTGACTTAACGTTTTCCGCGATGAAGCGGAGCGTGGCGGATGCGGATGCGTCGGCAGCCAGGGTATTCCAGAACAATCGGGCGGTATACCAGATGGAGTCGCGGCTAAGCGAGTTGCGGAATGAGGACGCGGTTCACGATGCTTCCCCGGCAGGACGCCGGTAGAGCGAGGTTACGCAGCCGAGGGTAGGTAAAGAGAGTCGGGCGAGTATGGATAAGGACACAACCAATACGGATGGTGGGAATGCCCCGGAGAGCCAGGGCGGCGCCGCAGGCGGCTTTGAGGGTAGCGCGGCTGCGGAGGATGCAGCGGCCCCACGGGCAGGGTTCTGCCAGGACTGCGGGCGGCCGCTGACGACGCAGACGGCGCGTTACGTGGGTGGGGGTGTGTTCTGCGAACCGTGCCTGACGGCGCGGGTGACGGCAGGTTCGCCGATGGGGGCGTCCAGGCCGGGTTCTTCGTACCCGACGTATGGGCCGGTTGCAGATGGGCAGAGCGCAGGTGGACCGGTGGCGGGTGCTGTGCCCGGCGACGAGCCGCGACCAACCCTGGCCGCCATTCTGGGTTTTATCCCAGGTGTGGGGGCGATGTATAACGGCCAGTTCGCCAAGGGGATCGTGCATCTGGCGATCTTCGTGTTGCTGACGTTTGTGGCCAACAATGTGAGCGGGCTTTTCTGGATCTTCTGCTGGGGATGGATCTTCTATATGGCCTTTGAGGCCTACCATACGGCGGTGGCGCGCAGGGACGGTCTGCCCCTTCCAAACGCCTTTGGGTTCAACGATATTGGCGAGCGCATGGGCTTTGGCCGGAGCTGGGTTGGGGGAGCGGGAGCAGCTCCGGCAAGACCGGAGGGATGGGCGAGCCCGGCTGGCAGCCAGGGGCCGGGGGAGGGGTTTCAGCCGGCTTCCGGCGGGGTGTCTGGCGGGGCATCGGGATGGGTTGCGCCTGGGACGCCGGTTGCCCCGGCAGTCCCCTATGCTGCGGCGAACCCGGTCCAGGTGGGCACGGCTCCAGCCTGGACGGGATACGTGGCTCCGACGGCTTTTGCCGCCTCCGGCCGGGTTGTGGCACCGGCTGGTCCGGCTGCCGCACCGCCGGTCGCCGCGCCGCAGCCGGCAGAGCCCGCCGGAGGGCAGGGTGGGGGCACCTGGGGCCCGAGACCGTATACGGAGACCTTTACGGGTGCGGAGCAGGGCTATGCGGCGTCAGCGACGGGAAGAGGGTTTCCGGCGGGCGCCTTGTGGCTGATCGGGCTGGGAGTGCTGATTCTTGTTGCCAACCTTCTGCCGGACTGGAGGATGACGGAGTGGTGGACGCCCCTGTTTTTCGCCGGGCTTTCCGTCTGGGTGTTTGTGCGCCGGCGGCGTTCCAGGGGCAGGCTGCTGGGTGCGCTGCGTCTGCCGATTGTTCTGATGGTGCTGGCAGTGATGCTGGCGCTGCACGCTGCGAATCTCTCCATCAGTGGTGGGCTTACGGTGTCGGTGTTGCTGATTGTGTTTGGTGGGTTGATGCTGCTGGAGCGGCTGGTGGGCGTGAGCGGGCGAATGACGGGATTCGGCTATGCGGCCAGGGGATCCGGGTATCCGGCTGCCGGATCCGGATATGATCCCGCAGGGCCGGGCGCGGGCTGGAGCGGGGCTGCGGGTGCAAACTCGCCCGGGGTGAGTGTGCCGGGCGCAGGGGATGCTCCTGCCCGCGCGGAGTGGGTGAGGCCGGAGGGTGAGGTTCTGCAGGCTGACCTGGCCCGCAGCACGAAGAGCGGAGAGGATGTTCCCTCCAGCAGCCAGCAGGAGGGCGGGGACGGCCAGCAGGGCGGACCGCCAGAGGGGCAAGGATCGCGATGAGCTCTTATCCCCCTCAGCCTCCGCAACCGCCGCCCGGTCCCTACGCAACGGGCTACAACCGTGGCGCCCTGCGAGCGCAGCGGCAGATGCTGAAGGCGCAGGCGCGTGCGGAGCAGCGGCGGCAGCAGGCCCTGAGCCGCCAACTACGAGACCGGCAGCGAGCCGAGCGGAGAGCCCTTCAGCGGGGTTCGGTGGTTGGGCCGCTGCTGATTCTGACTCTGGGAGTGATGATCCTGCTGGCGGAGATGGGGCGGATCCACTGGGGAGCCGCCCTGCGGTGGTACGGCCGCTGGTGGCCGGCGGTGATGATCGCCGCTGGTGTGGTTCTGGTGCTGGAGTGGATGGCGGATCAGTGGCTCTTTGCCTCGGGGAGGTTCGCAGCTCCGCTGCCGGGGAGTGGGATGGCCGGACCGGGGATCGGCGGTCATCGGCGTGTGCTGGGCAGCGGCATCATCTTTCTGCTGGTGCTGCTGGCGCTGGCCGGTCTGGGAGTTCGTCTGCTGTGGCGGCCCGCAGAGGATGCGGTGGCATGGCGTGGTCATGGCCTTGCCGACGGGTCTTCCGAACTTGCTTCTGTATTTGGCGAACGCTACGACGCCGACAGCTCCATGGACAACGTGCTGCCGCAGGGAACCACGCTGATGATTCGCGACCCGCATGGAGATGTTACGGTCGCCGGTTCGAGCAGTGATGGCCAGGTGCATGTGAGTGTGCATACCGAGGCGCATGCCTGGGACCGGGAGTTGGTCCAGCGAAAGATGCGGGCGTTGCAGCCGGTGTTTGCGCTGCAGAACGGCGTCCTGCGACTGGAGGGAAGTGATGTGGAGGGTGGAGAGGCGGATCTTACGGTCACGCTGCCTCACACCTCCGCGGTGACGATTGGGGCGGATCAAGGCGACGTGACCGTCAGCGAGATGGCCGGTCCGGTGACGATCTCCGCCAATCATGGGGACGTGGACGTCAGCGGCGTGAACAACAGCGTGACCCTGCATATGAACGACGATGATGCGAGCCTGACACTGCATAGCATCCATGGGCCGGTGGTGGCGGAGGGACACTGCGGAGATATTGATATCTCCGAGGTGAATGGAGATCTGACGCTGCAGGGAGATTTCTTCGGCTCTACGGATCTGGAACACATTGACGGGGCGATTCACTTTGAGACCAGCCGGACGCAGTTCAGCGCCGCACGCCTGGAGGATGAGTTCGATGTGGACAACGACAGCCTGGATGCCAACGAGCTTCTGGGGCCCGTGGTGTTGAAGACAGAGGACAAGAACATTACATTGGACCGGGTGCAGGGCAGTGTAACGGTGACGAACCGCAACGGTTCGGTGGAGTTGACGCATACTGCGCCGCTGGATGTCCTTTCCATCGAGAATCATGATGGGTCAGTCGATGTGGGGTTGCCGGGTGATAGCGGCTTCGACCTGAACGCGCGCACCCGCAATGGAGATATGGAGAACGACTTTGGCCTGGCCGCGCAGAAGACGGACAGCGTGAGCACGCTGCAGGGCCGGGTGGCAGGGGGCGGTCCAACGGTAACCATTGCCACCACGGACGGAGACGTGACGATAAGGCGGAGTTCGGTGGCCCCGCTGTCTCCGGTGACGCCACCGGAGCCGATCACCTTTCCGCGAGGGAGAGGCAATCCGAAGACGCCGGCTGTGAAGCGGACGCCCACTCCCCCGGCCGCTCCAGCAGATCCTTTGCGCGATTTCTGATTGGCCGGCGGTTCAGTCGGTGAACTTGCTGTGCTCCCCCGGCCAACTCGCGGCGCGAGCGAGGCTTGAGAACTCTTTGCGGCGATCTCTGCAAGATATCTCCGTTTCCGGGCCTGGATGCAGGGGGTCCTGACCTCCAAACATCCGTCCATTTCGGAGTGCGATCTGGACGAAAGCAGAGGGAAGGACAGATGAGCCGGGGCCGGCACGCGGAGGCGCAGATCATCGCTGCGCTGAAGCAGATCGGCTTGTGGAAGACGGAATATCACTTGCATCGTCCTCACCGCTCGCAGGGCTGCTTGACCCCGAATGCGTTGCGCGGCAATGGCAGGCTGCGGCCTTTTCGGTGACCAATAAATCTTGATCCGAGCAAGACAAGTAGAAAAATTAATGTATGATGTCATCTACCGAAGCAGGCGGAAACAGGGATCAGATCATCCCGAACTCGCATCCAGAGTGAAGCGGCACGATTTTAACCTTTGTCTGGCGCGTATACGTTTCTCGCTTAACCGGCCGTTCATCTTCCTTTAGTAAATATGTCGTGTGCTGGCTCTATGGCTGTAAAGAAAGTCAATTTCTTGCGGTACATTTGAGGTTCTCCGAATGCATCTTCGATTTGCAGTCGCGGCAGTTGCAGTTCTCATCGTATCCAGTCACGGGATCGCCCAAAACGCTGTTTCGACTGGAGAGGTGATAGGCATTGTGACGGATAGCTCCGGGGCCGTTGTTCCCGGCGTTCGGGTCGAGTTGACGAACATTGAAACCGGCATCACGCTAACAAACCGGACCAATGCGACGGGCCTGTACTCCTTCCCTACACTGTCGGTGGGCAATTATTCAGTTCGATTTACGGCCAACGGCTTTGAGACAGGGTTCATTCCGTCGGTGACGGTCAGTATTGGACGCACAGCCTCAGCGGGAATGCAGTTGCGGGTGGGCGCGGCGAGCCAGCAAGTGACGGTGACGCTGAGTAATTCTCCATTGCTCGACACAAGCGACTCGAGCGTTAGCACAACAGTCAATCGCGACCTCATACGCAATTTGCCATCCAATGGGCGCAACTACACAAATTTTGTACTGCTAACGCCGAACGTCAACCAGGACGGCGATTTTGGCGATGTCAGCTTCGCCGGGCAGCAGGGCAGCGGCAGTTCCGGGCTGGCCAACGGAAACGGGACAAATTCCTTTACGGTGGACGGCGCCGCGGCGAGCAGCAGCTTTTATGGTGGCGCCAGGGGCCGGACGCGGGTGCCGTATGTGTTCGGCGAGGAATCGATCCAGGAGTTCCAGGTATCGGATAACCCCTATTCAGCTGCATACGGCGGTGCAGGCTCTGGATTCATCAACACGGTCACCAAGTCCGGGACAAACAGACTTCACGGAGAAGCATTCTACTTCAATCGCAACTCCGCTTTTGCGAACAATGACGCCATAGACGCGGCTGCGGGCCGGGCCACCCCGTACAACGTGCTCCAGCAGTTCGGCGCGAACGTTGGCGGCCCAATCCGCAAGAACAAGCTCTTTTACTTCTTCGATTACGAGCAATCGCGGGACAACATGCCCATGTCTATCGTGAACACGGGCATGGCGGATCTGAACGTGACGAGTTTCGGACTGCCCGCGGACACGGTGCTGCCGGCTCCGAATGCGGCGTTCCCGGTGGCCAATGCGAACAGCACAAGCGCTAATGCGAATGCGAGCAATCCCATCTACCTGCAGCAGGTTGCCAATGCCCTGAATGTGATTCAATCCAACCTGGGCAACGTTCCGCGCCAGCAGAACGACCTGCTGTTCTTTCCGAAGGCAGACTGGCAGATCTCCCAGGCAGACCACCTGACGGTTCACTTCAACTACAACAAATTCAACGGGCCGGGTGACGTAGTGACCTATACGCCGGTTTCATTTGGCGGCATCCAAACGATGGCCAACAATTTTGTAGTCGACTACGACGCCGGCGCGCACTGGACCCACACGTTTAGCCCCAATCTGCTGAACGACACATACCTGAGCTACACGCACGACACGCAGACCGACACCCCCAGCGGCCTGGCGCCGTCTCTGAATTTCCCGACCGTTGAGATCTTTGCGCCGGAGTTTTTCGAGTTGGGCAATCCCGGATTCGCCGACAGCAATACTCCGGAAACCGAGTATCAATTCAATGACCATGTGACCTATGTTCATGGCCGGCACACGATCAGCACCGGGCTGGATTTCAACCATGACGGAGTCACTGATTTCGAGTACGGAAACTTTCGCGGAACCT
This sequence comes from Acidobacteriota bacterium, assembly GCA_021806005.1. Classification (GTDB taxonomy): domain Bacteria; phylum Acidobacteriota; class Terriglobia; order Terriglobales; family Acidobacteriaceae; genus Granulicella. The sequence goes on from JAJZDM010000016.1 coordinate 36,735, forward strand.
ATGCCTTTACGAGTCCTGAGAACTTCGCTCTGATGCATGAGTTGTTCTACAGCCAGAGCGGCGGGAATCCCACGTACTCCTTCAGCGTTCCATACTTCGGCTTCTATCTGGATGACAAGTATCAGCCGGCGAAAAATATAACACTCGACCTTGGGTTGCGCGAGGACTTCCAGGTTTTCCCGCAACCGGCGGAGAACCCCGCCTTCCCGCAGACAGGCGTATTTCCGAACGAATATCGGCGGATTGCGCCGCGCTTCGGATTCGCATGGTCGCCCCTTGCAAAGACAGTGGTGCGCGGCGGCTATGGGGTGTTCTACACCGATCTGAACGGCGTCAATTATGAGGGATCCGCGCTCGCCAACGGGCTTGCGACCCAGCAGTCCAGCGTGTTTCTGTTTCAGCCGCCGATCAATGCGCCGACGTTTCCCAACCAGATCAGCAATGCGAGCCTGTTCGCCGCATCGCCCAACATATCCGTATTTGGGTCGAGTCTGACTCCGCCGACCATCCTGGAGAGCAACCTGCAGGTTGAGCAAGCGTTGGACGATCGAACGACATTCAGCCTAGGAGTGGTCTGGTCGCATGCGAATCACCTGATCTCTTCGAGCGCCTACGACATGAATCTGGAAAAGCCGACGGGGAGTACGACCTACGTCGTCTGTCCAAAAGACACTCAGGAGACGGCCGGTTCCTGCGTCGGACCCGAATTCGTGGAACCGAACCTGGATAGCGGTCTGTTGACGGAGGGCGCCATCGATCCCAATCTGGGGCAGATCAACGCTCTGATCAGCCCTGGCCATAACAATTACGTTTCGATGATCTCGCAACTGACCCGCCGCGAAGAGCACGGCTTTTCCGTGCTGGCGTCTTTTACCTGGGCTAAAAATATCAACTCCTACGGAGTGGATTTCAATAATCAGTTCGATTTTTCCAATACGCATGGGCCGTCGAATCTCGACCAGCGCATCCGCTTGTCGATAGCGGCCGTGTACCGGCCGGTGACGGACGGAATCAGCAACCGGACCCTGCGCCGGTTGGCGGAGAACTGGATCATCAGCACCGTGACGCAGTTCAACTCAGGACGCCCGTATACCGGCACACTCAACGCCGCGTGCACGGGGCCGAATCTACAAAGTTGTAACGGGGCGGACGACAACCTGAATGACAGCGCGTTCAACGAATCGACGAGCAATACGGCGGCTGGCTTCTCCGGGGTCGGTCCGTCTCCGACTCTTGGGTACAACTCCTTTTACGGGCCGTGGATCGATGAAGCGGATGCCAGTATCGAACGTCGCTTTCTGATTCATGGAGCGCAGTATGTTTCGGTGACGGCGCAGGTTTTCAACCTGACCAACCATCAAAACTACTTTGTTCAGGCTCAGGCCGGCGTGCAGACCCTTGAGTACAACCCGGTTGGCACAAACTGCGGCGATGGTGTCTCAGCCAACCAGACTTGCTACCTGATTCCAAACACTACGGCACAAGGCTCTACCAGCCCCTTCGGCCAACTGGAGTCGATCGATCAGTTGAATCCACCAAGGGTCTGGCAGTTTTCCGGCCGCTACACGTTCTGACCTGCAACGTCCATTTCCGGATGCATGGAGGCAAGCGATTTTAACGTACAGGTGCGGCGAAGGCCTGGCGCCTGAGATCACAAGGTTATAGCTGCTCGAGGGATCAGAGTTTGAAGGGAACGACGGTCTGGTTCTGTTCGCCAAGACCGGAGATTCCAAGACGCATCTTTTGGCCAGCCCGAAGGTAGACCGGAGGATTCTGTCCGAGGCCAACGCCTGGCGGGGTGCCTGTAGAAATGATGTCCCCGGGCTGCAGGCTCATGAACCGGCTGAGATAGCTGATGAGGAAGGCAACAGAGAAGACCATGGTCCGGGTCGACCCGTTCTGATAGCGATGCGAATCCACCTCAAGCCATAGGTCAAGACTCTGCGGATCAGGAATTTCATCTGGAGTTACGAGCCATGGGCCGATCGGTCCAAAGGTATCCGCGCTCTTCCCTTTCACCCACTGTCCGGTTCCCTCGAGTTGGAAGGCACGCTCTGACAGATCGTTGACGACACAATATCCGGCAACATAGGACAGAGCGTCTGCCTCGTCCACATATCTGGCCTCTCGGCCAATGACGACACCGAGTTCTACCTCCCAATCAGTTTTGAAGGAGTCTCGAGGAATCATGACGTTATCGTTCGGACCGATGATCGCCGAAGTCGCCTTCATAAAGACCACCGGCTCCTTCGGCACGGCCATTCCCGATTCTGCAGCATGATCGGAGTAGTTCAAGCCGATACAGATGAATTTGCCGACGGAAGCAATACATGGACCGATCCGAGGATCGCCCTCGACAAGCGGCAAAGTCGCGAGATCCAACGAACTAAGGCGCTCTAAAGCAGGGGCAGCCAATTCTTTTGCTGAGATATCAGGCACAATTCCCGATAGATCCCTGATTCTACCTTCATGGTCCAACACCCCGGGGCGCTCAACCCCGGGCTTCCCGAATCGTAGCAGCTTCATATCTTCTCCAGAGTGAATTCTAATAGGTGGCACGGCCACCGCTGAGATCAAAGACTGCAGCGGTGGTGAAAGAGTTCTCTTCGGACAATAGCCAAGCGACCATTGAACTGAGCTCGCCAACCTCAAGAAACCGTCCGCGGGGGATCCGGGAAAGCATGAAGTCAATGTGTTCCTGAGACATCTGGTCAAAGAGGCGGGTTCGCGCCGCTGCCGGCGTGATGCAGTTGACGGCGATGTTCTTGTCAGCCGTCTCCTTTCCAAGAGATTTTGTGAGCGCAATCACGCCAGCCTTTGAGGCGCTGTATGCCGGCGCGTTGGCGTTACCCTCTTTGCCGGCGATTGAGGCGACGTTGACGATGCGTCCGTAGTTATGCCGCAACATGCAGGGAACGATCGCACGACAGCAAAGGTAGACACCGGTGAGATTGATGTCGATGATCTGCTTCCAGGCGTCGATGGGATACTCCCACGTCTTAAGATTGGGGCCAGCGATGCCGGCACTTGTTACGAGGAGGTCGATTCTTCCACTCTCTTCGATCGTTGACAGCGCTGCCTCCTCTACGCTTTTCGGATCGGAGACATCAACAACCCTGATGGATACTCTTCCTTTTTCTGGGATGGATTCCAATGCGCTATCCAGCGCGCCTTTGTCGCGATCCCAAAGGGTTACGGATGCCTCCGAAGCCAAGAGCCTGATGGCGACGGACAGGCCGATACCCTGAGCGCCGCCGGTGATGACAGCATGGCGTCCCTTCAGATCGATTTGATTCATTGGGTCCTCATCTTCCGTGGAGTTGTTGGGCTAAAGCAATTGGCTGGTCGCCGATCCGGGAAAGATGCTCCGGCAGGCCACGATAGAGGCTGCTGAATCGGAACAGTGCGCCGGCCAGAGACCCCTGAGCCCGGTTGTCCTCTCCACCTGCCGTCGTGACATAGATGTCCTGCAGGTCTGGCCCTCCAAAGGTGAGGCTGCTTACCTGCGGCACGGGCAGCGAAAATCGCTCTTCCACGGCACCGTTGTCGTCAAGGCGAACAATAGAGCCGCCATCCCAAAGTGCTGACCAGAGATGGCCTTCCGCATCGAGCGTTGCTCCGTCGGGCAAGCCATCTGCTTCAGAGAAGCGGGCGAAGACAGTTTGATTGGATATGTTCCCGGACTGCAGTTCGTAGTCGAAGCGATATATCTCTCTTGAGAAAGAGTCGGTATAGAAGAACGCTTTGTGATCGCGACTGATTGCCATTCCGTTCGAGCAGCCGATATTCTGCAGCAACAGATGAAGGGATCCATCGGTATCCAGTCGATAGAGCCTGCCTTTGCTCTGTTCGGAAGACATGGTTCCGCAGAAGACGCGACCGACCGGGTCTGCGAAGACATCGTTGAAGCGCGACGAAAGCTCACTCGGTATGAATGGCAGTATCTCCGAGCAAATGCCGTCCTGCCAACGCGCGATGGTTCCTCGGTCCATGAAGAGGAGGAGGCCACCGCTGTCTTCAAACGTGAAGCCTCCAACTTGCCTTCCCTGATAAATCCTGGAATGCTCTCCTGTCGCCGGGTCGAAGCGGAAGAGTCGCCCGGTAGGGATATCCGTCCAGTAGAGCCTTCGCTCGGTGGGATGCCACAGCGGATTCTCGCCGATGGTGCAGGCATAGTCAGCGATCATTTCGGGAATCATTGGAATTCTCCAGACATGTGTTCAGCAAGATGGATCGCCAACCTCCCGGCATGCGGTCACCATCGCGAGGGTTTCCTGTTTGTCGAGAGGAAGCAGGGGCCAGATCGGCAGTTGGCGGCAGTCGGACGCATCTGTCGCGTAGACCGCAGGAGCGCCGCAGTCGACACGGACATCTCCGTGGACTGGATCTCCACGCCGCTGCTCGAACTGATCGGAAGCCCCAAAGCATGGATGAGGATGCTCCACAGGGTGGCCTGAGGCCGCCGGCAAAGACGGAGATAGTGAGGCGGCAGCGATCGACCGGAACTTCATGCTCTTCTCCAGGCGGTACGTCTTCGCAACCAATATAGCGAAGTCATACATCATATGTATACTCTAAAGCGTGAAAAGAAGAGTGAAATGGACGCTGCCAACCGCTCCCTTGCAGGATCGCAGGAGTCTGCACCATCAGGTTGCCGCTCGCATTGGTGGACTGATTGCGGATGGCACTGTGACGCCTGGTACGGTACTTCCCAATGAGAGTGAACTGGGGAATGAGTTTGGTGTGAGCCGCACGGTCTTGCGGGAAGCGATGAAAGTGCTGGGATCAAAGGGGTTGGTAGAAGTAAGGCGAAAGACCGGAACCCGGGTTCGGCCAGCGAGCGATTGGAACATGCTGGACGCTGAAGTCCTGGGATGGTTCTTCACAGGTGGGGAAGTCCCTTCGATGCTTTCACATCTTCTCGACTTTCGCCGGCTCGTCGAACCTGCCGCGGCACGAATGGCAGCTGAATTCGGCACGCCGGAGGAGTTGCAGAGAATCGCAACCTGCTACTTGCAGATGGAAGCCGTGGCAGATGACGTGGCAGCCTCTGTGGAAGCGGATCTCAGCTTTCACCTTGCGCTTCTCGAGGCCACTCACAATCCATTTCTCCGGTCCTTTGGCGGACTCATCCAGAGTGCGTTGAGAGCAAGTTTTCGCTTCACCAGCAGCAATCACGAACTCTATCTGCAGAGTCTGAAGCTCCACAAGAAAGTGTGTGATGCGGTGACTGCCCGAAAGGGGAAGCTGGCAGAAAGCGCCATGACAACGATGCTCTCGCAGACATCGGAGGACATCGTGCGCCAATCCGGCGCGTTACCCGCAACGAAGCCGTCATCGGGCACTGCCAGGTGAGACAAGTGAGGATCCGTCATGCCAAATGAGAAGCAGAAGTATCGTTCCGCAGCATGGTTCGGCAACAACAACAAAGACGGGTTTATTCATCGCAGTTGGATGAAGAATCAAGGTCTGCCGGCGGATGTCTTTGATGGGCGACCCGTGATCGGTATCTGCAATACGTGGTCCGAGCTTACCCCTTGCAACGCTCATCTTCGCGAGCTTGCAGAGAGAGTGAAGCGCGGGGTGTGGGAAGCCGGAGGGCTGCCGTTGGAGTTCCCGGTGATGTCAACGGGCGAGTCGAATCTCCGACCTACGGCCATGTTGTTCCGCAATCTCGTCAGCATGGATGTGGAGGAGAGCATCCGCGGCAACCCGATTGATGGAGTGGTGCTCCTGTGCGGCTGCGATAAAACTACGCCGTCCCTGATCATGGGAGCCGCCAGTTGCGACCTGCCAGCGATCGTCGTCTCCGGCGGGCCGATGTTGAACGGCAAATTCCATGGGAAGGACATCGGATCTGGCACGGACGTATGGAGGTTCAGCGAAGAGGTGAAGGCGGGCACCATGTCACAGGCCGAGTTTGCCGAAGCGGAGTCCTGTATGTCGCGCTCGGCTGGCCACTGCATGACGATGGGTACCGCATCGACGATGGGCGCGATGGCGGAATCGCTCGGCCTGGCGCTTCCGAACAACTCTGCAATCCCAGCGGTGGACTCGCGCCGCAGCGTGCTCGCGCAATTGTCCGGAAGGCGCATCGTCGAGATGGTACGGGAAGAGCTGACCATGTCGAAGATCCTGGTCAAGGAGGCATTCGAGAATGCCATCCGCGTTAACGGCGCCCTGGGAGGATCGACGAACGCGGTGATCCACCTTCTGGCGATCGCCGGTAGGATCGGAGTCCCGCTTTCACTCGATGACTGGGACAGGCTGGGGAGAGACACTCCAACGGTGGTCGATCTGAAGCCGTCGGGGAGGTTCCTCATGGAGGATTTCTTCTATGCGGGTGGGTTGCCGGCGGTCATCAAGATGCTGGTGGAAAACAGGCTGGTTCATGGCGCAGCTCTTACGGTCACAGGTAAATCGATCGCAGAAAACTGTAGCGACGCTTCCAATTGGAATACCGAGGTGATCCGACCGATGAGCCATCCACTCGTGGAACATGGTGGCGTCGCAGTGCTGCGTGGCAACCTGGCACCTGACGGGGCAGTGTTAAAGCCTTCTGCGGCAACACCTGCCTTGATGAAGCACCGGGGGCGCGCCGTGGTGTTCGAGACCATCGAGCGATATCGGGAGAGAATCAACGATCCCGATCTCGACATAGATGAGTCTTGCGTCATGGTGCTGCAAAACTGCGGACCAAAGGGGTATCCGGGAATGGCAGAGGTTGGGAATATGGGGCTGCCACCGAAGGTTCTGGCGCGTGGCATCAGGGACATGGTTCGCATCTCTGATGCCAGAATGAGCGGAACGGCATACGGAACCGTGGTCCTTCACGTCTGTCCGGAGGCAGCAGCGGGAGGACCGCTCGCTCTGGTTCGAGAAGGAGACTTCATCGAGATCGACGTCGAGCAACGACGCCTGCACCTGGATGTCTCCGACGGGGAACTAAGACGTCGCGCGGCATCCTGGAGACCTGTTCTGCCAGTCGTAAATGGCGGATACCAACAGATGTACATTCAACACGTCACTCAGGCATCGGAGGGCGCCGATCTGGACTTCCTCATCGGGTGTCGCGGATCTCGGGTTGAGCGCGAATCGCATTGAGAAATGGAGTGATCGATGTCACAAAGCGATACATTTGCCCGTTACCCAAGCCTGTGTGATCGTTCCGTCCTGGTCACGGGAGGCGCCGCTGGCATTGGGGAGGCGCTGGTGGAAGCCTTTGCGATGCAGCAGGCGAAGGTGGCCTTCATCGACGTTCAGGAGACTGCCGGAGAAAGGCTTGTGGCACGACTCGCTGCAGGTGGGCATCCAAACGTCCGGTTCTACAAGTGTGACCTCACGGATCTCGCAGCCTTGAAAGAGACAATCGATCAGATCATCGCGGATCTTGGCGGAGTGGATGTTTTGATCAACAACGCAGGGAACGATACCCGTCACACCATCGAAGAAGTCACTCCCGAATATTGGGACAAGACGATGGCGGTGAACCTGCGACATATATTCTTCACCATCCAGGGCGTGATCCCCTCGATGCGCCTTCGCGGTTCTGGCTCCATCATCAATATGAGTTCGATCGGATGGATCATTCCCTCGACGAAGGTAGCGGTATACGTCACCGCGAAGGCCGCCATTGTGGGGTTGACCCGAACGCTTGCGCATGAACTCGGCGCAGACAACATACGAGTGAATAGCATCCTGCCAGGCGCCATCCTGACGGAACGCCAAAGACAACTGTGGTTCACAGAAGAGTACAAGGCGCAGATCCTGGGCCGACAGGCGTTGAAACGTCTGTTGGTGCCGGAAGAGGTGGCGCGGCTTGCTCTGTTTCTCGCAGCGGACGACAGTTCCGCGATAACCAACCAGAGTTATGTGGTGGACGGCGGATGGATTTGACGAGAGCGCCGCTCAACGCTCAGCACAAGAAGTGGCGCCGTTAGCGCCCCCGAGAGCCACTGTCTCCGGAGACAGCATCCATGTCCTGGCCTGAAGGCCGTCGACCCGGTAGTGCGGTTAAGCGAAACAGATGAGAGAGGCAGCCCCGGAGTTGCGTACGGTGCGTTCAGCCGGGGAGCATCGCCCTTTAGCTGTTCCGATGTGGAGGAGTCTCCCGAAGCGGGGCTGCTGTGGCGCTTTCGTTGGCCAAAGCGTTGATAGATGTAGGGACGAGGGGCCAGGCCTGGGCGGAAAAGACTTTAGCGATTCCACGAGGCGGTGTGTCAACACCAGGCGCGGAAGGTGCCTGCAGTGGCGCCTGGAGCTCCTTTGAGATGTGATTGCCCTGCCGCAAGCCATGGTGCAGGCTGACCTTCTTCTTCTCCGTCCTCTATAATTCTCACGCTATGCTCTCTATCTCCGCGAATCCATGCGTATGCCCGGTTGTCTTTGGGGGCGTAGGGTTATGCCTGGCGGGAGCGAGTGCGGGTCGGCGGGAGACGTCTGGCACAGATCGGCGCCATGCAGGGAGGCACCTGCGTGAGTGGCGTTCCGATCCGGCTATCCCGGGGAGGCAGGCGGAGGATCCGGATGACACCTAAGGTTGGAACGCGCGGCAGCGCGCGGTTGGGGAGGTCGCGGCGAGAGTTTCTGTTGAGGTTGGCGGGGTTTCTCATGCTGTGGCCCCGACAGGGAGTGGTCCAGGGGCAGATGGGGTCGCCGACTCCCTTGTCTCCCGCCGAGCGCAAAAAAGCGGAGGCTGAGAGCAAGGAGACCGGCCCGCTGCCGAACTATCCGCAGTTGGTGGACATTACGAAGTTGACCGGCATTGGATTTGACCACCGTTCCAGCCCGGAGGCGAAGTTCATCCCCGA
>JAJZDM010000150.1 GCA_021806005.1 Acidobacteriota bacterium
CAGACGGACGGCCGTCGCGGAGCAGTTCTGTTCTCTCATCAAAGAATCATCAAATTAATCCAACGGCTCCGATTAATCCAACGGCTCCGGGCCCCTGCCAGAGGTTGCCCTACACTGCACGGGGCAGGCGCAGAGGTGGCTCCGCTCCGTTACAGAAGGCCGCAGCCTCACCCCTCAGACTGCTCATTGCTGAGCGTACGACCCAGGGCCAGGGTCGGGATGCAGCGTGCGCCTGAAGCTGAGAGAAGTACGCCACAACACAGCCGGGCAGCGACCACGCCCTGGCCAACTCTGCCCCTTCCCTTACCGTGTTCGACGCCGTTCGCCGCGCGCCAACCCAGCCGAGCACACCCGGAAGCGATCCAAGCTGATGACAGAGCCCCACCAGGTACGCCTGCTCCGGATCCACCGCCCCACCTTCGTCCGCAATGCGCCGCGCCTGCTGAGCCACAGCCCTGGAGCGGCTCCATAGCTCGGCGATGCGTCTGCGACGATCTCCTTGGAACTCCCGCAGCATCGGCCCTGCTCCAAGCTCATTGACGCAAGCCCGGGGGCCTAACACAGCGATACACTCCGCCATCCGGAAGGGCCGTTCCCCGGCATCGTCATACTCACTGCCGGCCAGGCGAAGAACCTTCAATGTCGCTCCCAGATCACTCAAAATGATCTGCGAGAGACGCTCCAGATCAACCGCATACTCCTGCACTACGACATCAGCGAGCAGAAGCGTTGCCGGCATGACGGGCAGATGCCACCCATCCCTTCCTGATGCAGCCGGCCTCGGATGATCCTCCGAGCGAGGGATACGCACAACAGTGCGACGATCGGATGGCCCCAGACTCGGGCTCCGATCCCGGTTTCGATGCCCGTTGCGATCCTCTGCTACGGGCGTGATGCGACCTGACAAGCAACTCTCGCTGTACATGGCTGGTTCCCTGCACAGCGATCGGCATCTCGACCCGAGAATTTCAACCTAGAGCGAGCTTCTCCCTGTGAGAAACCTCCGGAGTGTCGCAATCCTGAACTCTCGGAGAAGATCTGGACCGAAACAGGACATCCACCGTCCGCCGCCTTCCGGAGAGACGCAACCAAAGGTACTGCCGGCACTGGTTCAGGCGGGACTCTCGCGCCGTAATCTCCAAGGCGAGCCTGGCCGCCATTCTGGCCACCTCCGCCGGACTCATCGCCTCTTCCAGAATCATCTCGCGATACCGCTCGCCCCCCAGAGGCTCGGCCTGCCCAGCGCACCCTGCCGTTGGCATGCGCCGGGTTCGCTCGTGAAACGCAGCCGGCGTAATAAAGCAGGGCTCTGCCCGGCAACCGGTGGCCTGCTCCAGGGCGTGCAGCAGGCTGTGCTCCACCCGGTACACGAACCCCACCACCAACCGTCTGGCGCTGACCGAGTAGTGCAAAGGAACCGCAGAGAAGCTGCTCATCATCCTCAACGGAAGATCCCCATCCAAGCTCTGAACCAGTTGCACCATACGGTCGCGGCTGAGCACGGGATACCCCCACTGCATGGCCCGCGCGGAGGCCAGTTGCCACTCATCGGCCATGCCCGAACGGATCAGGAATGTCTCCAGTTCCTCTCCACTTCTCTGGCTCTGGAGCAGGGCGGCACGAAGCTCATCCTCGCTCAGGTAGCCCTTCGCCAGCATTACGCTGCCGATCGGCATCCGCGGCCGATGCGGAGCATCGATCGCTCGCACCTCGGCTCGAGCCTGGGCCATCGCGGCGATGCGGCTGCGCGCGGATTTCACAAAGCAGTCCATGCTGCAATACCACGCGTGATTCAAACGAATCCCCACCTGGCTCTGGGGCAGGCTGCGCAGAAACCGCCGGTTTTCGCACGTCTTCAAGCCACACTCCCAGTGCACGCTTCTCCAGCCGCGATCCGCACCGGAGAGAATCGCTGCCAGCACCCGCCTCATATTCCCTCTCTCATCCAACGTTCTCTATTCCCCCAGGCTCTCTGTCGCGGTCTGCGGCCACCATCCCTGCAAGCCGTTTCCTTCAAAGCTCCTGCGTAACATCCCGACCGCCACGGCAGCATGCAGATCATTCGAGAAAGCTCCCTGCAATCGGCTCGGGGATCTCCGTAATTCTCATCCCGTAGTTCCCATCGACGATTACAGCCTCTCCGCGTGCAATTACCTTGCCATCCAACAAGAGCTCCACCGGATCATCCACGTCCCGATCCAGCTCGATCACGGATCCACTGGCAAGATCCAGAACCTCTCGCAGGGGCAACTGACTCTGCCCGAAGCGCAATGAGACGTTCAGTTCAACATCCAATACCAACTCCAGATTGGCCGCGTCCATCCATCGCTTCCTGCCTTTGGAGTTGCTTCCAACTCCGTCACCGGCTCCGCTCTTCACGCCATGTGCCGGATGCAGACCCCGCAGCAAGGTCTCGTCCAGACCGAGCAGGAGGCCAACTTCCGCCTCCGCGCCACGGAAGAGACGAAGAGCCACCGTCAGTCGCTCCTCCAGCGTCTCTACCTTGCTCTCAACCCGCGGAGACGCTTCTCCGTCACGCGATTCCAGGCGGCAGATGGTTGCTCCATACTGAGCGGTCAACACCGACCCCAGCCCCTCCATCGCCTCGCCCAGAAGCAGCCACAGCGCACTCGGCGGCGTCCGGTCCCCGCTCCCAACACCGTCCTTCTCTCCAACCGCGGCAGGACGATCCTCTCGCTCCTCCGCCACACCCTCCGCTGCCTCAGCCGTCGGAAGGGTCAGCGGAGCCTCTTCTCCCACCGGGACCAGTGTCCCCTCCAGCGTGGCGGCATCCTCCTCGCTTAGATCAACCAGGCATATACCGTTCAGCCCGCCCGAGACACTCACGCGCAGACGCGTGGCGGAGTGCTGCGGCGGCATCGCATGCTGATCGCTCAGCAACCTTGACTCCCACGCTCCGGGAGCGCTGCGACGCAGAGCGGCAGCCAAAGCATCCGCGAAGGTATTCGCGAACAGGTGGGCAGCGTGAAGGCTTCTTTCCTTGTCCATCGGTCTACTCCATTCCCCAATCGGTCAATCGTGTCTGCCGCCCGATCTGAGCGGCCCGCTTGGATCCGTTTCTCACCGGCGTCACCTCAAACAGCTCCATCCCTGCAATGGAGAGCAGCCCCGGCGTGCGAACGGGCGTGCGAAACCTCAGCAGGCTGCCCGCCTCCAGCGTCACCAGATCCCGCACCGACACCTTCATCCGCGGCAGGCCGGCCGAGACCTCAAAATCGCAGTCCAGGACCCGCTCGCGCAGGCTGCGCGACGGAAAGTATCGCAGCCCTCCCCTCCGCTGTGGCTGCTCCAGCTTGATCTGCTTCAGAAGCACGTTGAGAAAGGAGGTCGGAAAGGCCAACTGGAAGAAGCCGACCCTGCCCGCGATCTCCACCTGAAATCTCACCAGCGTCACCTTGTCGTTGGCCGGACAGTACTGATGCAGCAGCGAGGACTTGATGCGGCGGTTGCTCACCAGTGTCATGTTCGGCATATGCCACACCTGTTCGGCGTGCCTGGCGATCAGCGCCGTCACATCCTGCATGATCTCTTCTTCGATCTCCGAGAGCTCCCGTGCTTCGTTCTCCGAGGTTCCAGTGCCTCCCAGCAGAACTTCAATCATCGGAAAAACAAAGTCCAGATCACACTCCACGATCACGGCTCCCGACACCGCGCTGGAGACCGCTCCGGGCATGGAAGTGGAGGAGAAGGGCACAATGTAGCTCAGCGGCGCCAGCTTCGCGATATGCTCCTTGATCGGCAACTGATCCAGAGTCAGCAGCTTCACCTCAACGCCGATTCCCATCTGCACATCCAGGGAGCTGGCAAGTTGTCTGGCGAAGGACTCATGGATCGCCGTCAACGAACGCGCATTTTCATTGGACAACCGGCCGGCCGAGCGAAAGTTGCAGGCCTGGACCGTGCGCGGCCTCTCCACGGCCGGATCTCCTGCCTTCTGCGAATTGTCCTTCAATCTATCCTCCACACTGCTGAGTTCCAGTTCAACGGGGCTGCTCCCCGCCCTTCTACGACTCCTCCGACCCCTCACGCAAATGGGCCAGCAGCACCCGCAGCTTCTTCATCGTCGCCTGACGAATCTGGGAGACGCGGGATAAAGCGATGCCCAGCACCTCCGCAATCTCCTTCATGGTGAGTTCCTCGCGATAGTAGAGCGACAGGATCAGCTGCTCTCTCTCACTAAGCTTTGCAATCGCCTCAGCCAGATGAGCCGTCCGCTCCCCCTGCAGGCACAGATCAAAGGGATCCGGATCGTCCAGGCTGGGCGCGGACTCGATCAGGTCCACCGTCTCCTCGCGATCATTTGAGACCACCATCTGCTGCCCTACCAGATACAACCCATCGATCTGGGCCATGATCTTCTGCAGGTGTTCCGGCTCCAGTTGCATCTCCGCGGCGATCTCCGTCTCCGCAGGCTTCCTGCCCAGCCGCCCCTCCAGACGAGCCGTGGCCTCCGCCACCTCGCGTCCCCTGCGACGGATGGAGCGCGAGCCCCAGTCGGACTCGCGCAGGCTGTCCAGGATCGCGCCGCGGATTCTGAACTTGGCAAAGCCGCTGAAGCTGGAGTTCTTCGTGCTGTCGTAGTTGCGGCTGGCCTCCAGCAGGCCAATCACACCGGCGCTCACCAGATCCTCCAGTTCGATATGCTGCGGTAGACGCTCGCGCACCCGCGCGGCGATGTAATACACCTGGGAGAGCTCCTGCATCACCAGGGTGTTGCGATCATCCAACTCTTTGGCGTTTGCCGTGTACGCTTCTTCCACTGGCGTCATCCATTCACCTGCCTGATCCTATAAACGTCAGATTTCAGAAATTCTTTACCGCACCGATCCCAGCGACTGCACCTGGGTCATCGGCGGAATCTCCGACGGAGAGATAACCACGATCCTGGGAATCCATGGCTCCAACAGACGTTTCAGATAAAAGCGCCCCGGCGAGGAGCACAGCAGGACCGGGGGCGCCATCGTCACCTGCTCGCCCAGCATCGAACGCAGGCCAGCCATCACTCGATTCGCCACCGGAATCTGCATCGCCGTCCCGGTTGTCAGTTGAGGCTGTTGCGCCGTGCTTCGAGCGCACTCGTCCTCGATCGAGCGATCCAGCGTGACCACCTTGAGCTGCCCACGGTCATCCAGCAGCGGGCGAATAAGGGCTCGCCCCAGCGAGTGGCGAGCCGCCTCCACCAGCGCAATCGGACTCTTGTTCACCGCGGCCGCCTCCACCAGCGCCTCCAGGATCGACCCAAGATCCCGGATGGACACCTGCTCCCGCAACAACTGCTGCAACACCCGCTGGACCTCGCCCAGGCTCATCAGCTTGGGCATCAACTCCTCCACCAGCTTCGGATGCGAGGTGGAGAGCCGGTCCAGCAGCCGCTTGGTCTCCTGCCGCGAGAGCAACTCGTAGGCGTTCTGCTTGATCACCTCGGAGAGATGCGCCGCCAGCGCCGAGGTATGATCCACCACCGCATACCCTGCGGCAATCGCCTGTGCCTGCCGGTCCGGAGTGATCCACTTCGCCGGAGAACCAAACGCCGGCTCCCTGGTCTCCTGCCCAACCAGATCGCCCGGCTTCGGATTGGAGTGCACTGCCAGCAGCCGGTCCCGGCGCATCTCCCAGCGTGCAATCTCCACGCCGCGCAGGTAGATCACATACTCCTTCTCCTTCAGCGAAAGGTTATCGGTGATGTGAATCGACGGCACCAGGAAGCCAAGCTGCTGCGCCAGGCTCTTGCGCAACGACTTCACGCGTGCCAGCAGCTTGCCTCCCTGCTTGGCGTCCACCAGCGGCACCAGCCCGATGCCCACCTCCAGCATCAGATCATCCAGCTTCAGCACCGCATCCATCGGGTCCACTGCCGGAGCAGCTCCCTCCTTGCCCGTACCCGTTTTGGCTCCCGCAACCGGCTCCGGATCCACGGCCGGCTTCATCTTCCAGGCCGCAAACATCGTCACTCCGCCCAGGATCAGAAAGGAGATCTTCGGCATCCCTGGAATCAACGCCAGGCCCAGCACCACACCGCTCACGATCCACAGTGGACGCGAGGTCCGGAACATCTGCCTGCCGATGTCATCTCCCAGGGAAAGATCCGACCCGGCGCGCGTCACCACGATGCCACCAGCCACGGAGACCAGCAGCGAAGGAATGATCGAGACAAGACCGTTGCCCACGGTCAGAATGGTGTAGGTCTTCAGCGCCTCCTGCAGCGGAACTCCCTGCTGCAGCACGCCGATCAGGAAACCGGCGACGATGTTGATCACCAGCACCAGGATGGTCGCCAGTGAGTCCCGCTGGCTGAATCGCGCGGCCCCATCCATCGAGCCGCAGAACTCCGCCTCGCGCGCCACCAACTCCCGCCGCGCGCGCGCCTGGTCGGCGTTGATCAGCCCGGTATTCAGATCCGAGTCGATGGCCATCTGTTTGCCCGGCATGGCGTCCAGCGTAAAGCGCGCCGTCACCTCCGCCGTGCGCACCGCGCCGTGGCTCACCACCAGGTACTGAATCGCAATCAACGCCAGGAAGATCACAAACCCGACGATATAGTTCCCGCCCACCACAAACTGTCCAAAGGCCTCCACCACCCTGCCCGCAGCGCCCGGACCATCACTGCCGTGCAGCAGGATGCGGCGTGTGCAGGCCAGGTCCAGGGAGAGGCGCATCAGCGTCAGCAGCAGAATCAGACTGGGAAACACCGAGAACTGCACCGGCTTCAGAATCTGGATCGCAGTCAGCAGCACCACCACAGAGAACATGATGCTGAAGGTCAGAAACAGATCCAGGACAAAGCTGGGCAACGGCACCAGCATGACGAACACCAGCACCACAGCCCCCACTGGAATGAACCAGTCCGAGGATGCGCGCAGCGTCTGCAAAACTCCTGGCTTCTTACTCACTTTGATCTCACCTCTCCCGTTGGGTTTGCCGCGGCGCGCCGCCGCGCCTCCTGCCGCTTCACTTCCTCTTGCGCCTTGAATACCAGAACCAGGATCTCGGCCACCGCGTGATACAGCGCGGAGGGGATCGTATCGCCGACCTCGACGCCCTTGTAAAGCGCCTGCGCCAGCGGACGATTCTCCATGACCGGTATCTCATGTTCCCGGGCGATCTCACGTATCTCCAGCGCCAGCAGATCCAGTCCCTTGGCCACCACCACCGGGGCCGTCATGTTCATCTCATACTTCAACGCCACCGCGTAGTGCGTGGGGTTGGTGACCACCACCGTCGCCGTCTCCGTGGCCTTGATCATCCTTTTGCGCCGGGCCTGCCGCTGCAGCCTGCGGATCCTTCGCTTGTTGGTCGGATTCCCCTCCGCCTCCTTGAGCTCCTCGCGAATCTCCTGGCGGCTCATCTTCAGATCGTTCTCCCCCTTGCGCCACTGGAGGAAGTAATCCACCCCGGACCAGAGCAGCAGGATCAGGCCGGACTTCCAGCAGACCTCCAGCATCATCGCTCCCGCCAGATGCGCAAACACCCGCGCATCCACAAAGGAGCTGGCTAGAATCTCCGCCCAATGATTCTCCAGGCACGCATAGCCAACCCAGAAGATCGCCGCAAAGGGCAGCAGCGACTTGAGAATGTTGCTCATCGCGCTGAGAGAGAACATCTGGCTCAGCCTGGATGCCGGATTCAGGCGATCGAACTTCAACTCCAGCGCGGCTGGTGCGAAGACGAATCCTCCCTGCCCCAACCCCACGCCAAGCGCCACCACAAGCGCCGCCAGTTGGAAGGGATACACCCAGCGAATGGCCTGCATCGAGGTCCAGAACAGCAGCGGCCCGCCGGGTTCGACAGGATCCGCCGTCGCCGAGTGCAGCACGTTGCGGAAGAACTCCGTCCACTGTTCCACTCCCTGGCGCACCAACAGCACCATCACCCCTGCCACAACAAACATCGCCACAGCGCCGGTCAACTCGCGTGAACGCGTCACCTGGCCCTGCTCCCGTGCCTTCAGCCGGTGGCGTGGTGTTGCCTGTTCTGTTTTGCTCTCATCCG
>JAJZDM010000151.1 GCA_021806005.1 Acidobacteriota bacterium
GGAGATCGAATCACCTCCTGCAGTTCCATCGATGGGCTCATACGGCTTTGTCCCCGCTTCTCGCTCCGCACAATACCTTTATGCACCTACGCCCTCGACACTACGTTCTGCTCGCCATCATCCTCTGTCTCTTCGTCTACAACATCATCCGCCATCGCCGATATCAACAGGAGATGAACTCCCTCTCGACGCAGTCCGCGCCGGTCGTCGTCCACACGCCGCGGCTGGACACGCCAGCCTGGGCCGCCTTCGACCAACTCGCCAGCCTGCGCGACGCTTCGTCCTCGGAGTACGATCCGGCTCTCAAAAATCTGCAAACCCTGATGCCGCTGGACCCCAACCAGGGAGACGGGCATCTCCAGGACATCAAGGGCTGCCTTACCTGGCTCGAGTACTACCGCCATGGCCACGCCCTCAACAACCCCGATGGACAGATGAAGGCCCTGGCCCTTCGCCATATCGAGGACTGCGCAAAGTACCATCAGGCAACCCAGGAATAAGCCTGCATCGGCCGGGAGAGATCATCCTCCACGGCGAACCCGCTCCCCTGGCTCTCGCCCCCCCCGGAAGATGCCTGGGCCCTCACGCTGCGGCCAGGATGCCTGGTCTGGCTTCGCTTCGCTTCTTCTCTGCAGACGAGTCACTGCACTCGCTTTCCGTCACCTCATCCGCAAAACAGTTCTCTGCAGCCCACCCTCCCGATGGCTCCTCCATACCGGAGTGGCTATCGGCTGTTGCCAGGCAGGCCGCAGAGAACTCCTCCGCACACTTTCAGCAACCCTTTCGATCTCTCTCAAAAGCTGAAGCTGGCCTGCAGGTCAATACTCCGATTCGCGGCTGGGTTGCTGAAGATCCCGCCCTGCAGAAACGTCGAATGTCCAAACAGCGGCGAATCCAGCACTCCGTCCGGCGCTGCCAGGTTCACATGGTTCAGCACGTTGTGCGACATCACAGAGAACGAAAGCGAGTACTTGCGTGGCACAGACTGATCCAGCCTTGGTGGACCGTTGCCACCGCTGAGCCCGCCCGGCCCAAGACCGCCCCCAGGGCCTCCTCCATGTGGCCCGCCGTGCGGTCCGCCTCCAGGTCCACCCGGCCCACTGGGGCCGTTCGCCACTCGCGGTCCTATTCCAAAGGTCTTGTTCACGCGAAGATTCAGGGTGTATGCCGAAGGCCCCGTTCCCAGATCATAGGGAACCTGCTGCTCACTCGCTGTTGGATTCAGATTGAAGTCTCCATAGGCCGTCTGCAGGGTATCCGTATCGCTGGACGTGGCATACGATGGCCGACTGTTGAACTGGTTGTTCCCATTCTGATCCGTTCCCAGGGTAATGTTGAACGGGCTTCCGGAGTTCATCACAAAGAACGGGCTCACAGAGATTCCGAACGGAGCCTGCAGGCTTCCACCAATCAGGAACCTGTTCTTGATATCGAACGTTGCCCGCCCGAAATCTCCCCCTGGGTTGGTCTGTACGGTCGGGAAGTACGTCGCCCCGGATGTATCCGCCAGCGCGGAGTTCAGCATGTAGAAGCCGAACACCATCAACCTCTTCGCATGCACCGAGTAGTTCATGATCAGCTCATTCTGCCGGTACACGCCTCCAGACTCGAACTGATAGATGTTCTCGTTGATCCCGTTGGGACGCGTGCCGGTACCGGTGGCCAGATCAAATGTCGAGGGGATAAACGCGTTGATATTGTCGCTCAGATACTGATGCACGCCGCGCGAGTTGAGATAGGTGACGGAAAATGTAGCCACATTGCCAAAGGAGTGGTCGATCCCCACCGCGGCCTGCATATTCTGCGACGCTCTGAACCTCGGATCCACCTGGTAGATCGTTGGCGCCGCAGTGCTCGTGGTCAGATCCGCCGGCGCCGGAGCATTCGTGGTGAAGTCCGGATTATTCACCACATAGTTCTGCTGATTGATCCCGTTGCCGTGAATCGCATCCAGCACGTACGTCGAGGCGAACCGGTCAAAGAACCACCCATATCCGGCGCGCAGCACCGTGTTTGCCTTCTTGCCCGGGCTCTGCCACGGAGCCCACGACACGGAGAACCGAGGCCCAAAGTCCGCGTGATCGCTGATCCTGTTCTGCCCTTCATAACGCACACCGTAGCTTAAGGTCAGATTCGGCTTGATGCTCCAGTCGTCCTGGTAGAACACCGCTGCGTCAAACAGATTCACCGTCGCGGACGGCTTTCCCGCCGTCACCACATACTGGCTTGGAGTTCCAGCCGCATAGGCGGTCAGTGACGGGTAGATATACTCTCCGTTGAATCCGTTGGTGGTCGAGTTCACCTCGTGGTCCAGACGCAGCCGCGTCCCGAAGTTCAGCGTGTGCATCCCCTGGGTGGTGTTCACGTACTCCTGCAGCTCGTAGTGGTCCTGGTTATCGCTCACCGTACCCTGGTTGTTTCCGCCTCCGGTAAAGGCGCCCTCCACCATCTCCGTAGGAGAGGTCTGCTGGGGCGTCTGGCTGTCGCGATCGCCCATGTACTGGAAGCGAATCTGGTTCACCCAACGGGGGCCGAACACCTGCGTGTCGCTCACCTGGACCGTATTCTCATAGTCCGTGACGTCGTATCCCTGGCTCTGAAGGGCAAACTCGGACACACCGCTGTTGGTCTGGATCTGCCGGTCCAGCATGTAGCGCACGCTGATGATATTTCCCTTCCCCAGCTCAAAATCAACCCGCGGACTCACATCCAGCCGGGTCTGCGGATTGGACACCGCGGCGGTATAGTTCTCCTGCTGTCCATTCGCATTCAGGATCTCCGCATTGATAATCGAATTCGACTGATTGTTGCGCTGAAAGACACTGCCAAACCACGACGCACCCCTGCCCATCGGCCCGCTCATGTTGCCATTGATAAACGTCGAGTAGTACGCCGGCTCGCTGGTGACAAACGGGTTCAACGCATTGAACGGCTTGTCGTTGCCATCGATCATGAAAAATCCGTGCAGCTTCTGCGTCCCCGGTTTGGTCAGGATCTCAATTCGCCCATAACCCAGCTTGTCGTACTCTGCCGAAAACGGATTGCGATTGATGCGGATCTCCAATATGGAGCTCTTGGGCGGCAACTGCCCGGCCGTAAATCCATCAATGAAGATCTGCGCTCCACTCGGCCCGGCCGCCGGCCCGGCCAGCGCGGTTAGCTCGTTCTGCAGATCGTCCGGATCATCCGAAAGAGCGTCCAGATCCTTCCCCTTGATCACCAGAACATTTGTATTCTGGTCCGGGCTGGTGCTCAGGCCCTCAGAGTGGGCTGTTACCTGAACCTGGCTCTCCACCGAGATCGCCAACTGCACCGTCTGGTGGGTCGTCTTGCCGCTGACCACCACAACATTCGCTATCCTGACCGTTGAAAATCCGTTCGCCTCCACGATGATGGTGTAGTGTCCCGGCGCCAGCCGCGAGGCCTCAAACGCTCCGGACGCATCGCTCCGCAGCCTTCGCGCCGAACTCAGGCGTCCCCGCCCACTCCCACTCCATACCGTTACCTCCGCCTGTGGCACCAGCGCCCCATCCGGATCCGTCACCGTTCCCTGGATAGCGCCGGTCTGCGAACGCTCTGGCGCAGCCTGCGCCCGTGCCGCCACGGCGTAGAACAGCAGCGTCACGCTGGCAATCCAGCCAAGCCAGCCAAACCATGCGACCAATACAATCAGAGGGCTCTTTTTCATCTCGTCTGTCCATCCTCCTGCGCATCTCCAGAAGACCGCATCGCGCTGCACCGTGCCGCCACATTGGGTAATGCTCTGTAACGCTCTGTCACAGACCCGGTGACGATTCATGACATCCGGATCGCCCTCCCGGGAGTTACCCTGAACGCAGTACTCACGGAGCCGCCGGGCAACCTGACAGCAGCGGCGGAACACAGATGGAAGATCTTCTCCTCATCGACGACGACATGGATCTCTGCCAGATGCTCACCGAGTATCTGGCTCGCTATGGCTTCCACGTCCACGCCGTGCACCGCGGCGACCAGGGTCTGGAGGCGGCGCGCTCCCGCGCCTGGCCCATGATCCTGCTGGACGTCATGCTGCCGGGCATGGACGGCTTTGAGGTTCTCCAGCGCATCCGCACCTTCTCCTCCGGCAGCGTCCTTCTGCTCACCGCGCGGGGCGAAGATGTCGACCGCATCGTTGGCCTGGAGATGGGCGCCGACGACTATCTGGCCAAACCCTTCAACCCCCGCGAGTTGCTCGCTCGCATTCGCGCCATCAGCCGGCGCAGCGCGCCCACCGGCCCGGTATCCGCCACGGCGTCCGAACCAACCCCGCTCATCGTTGAAGATCTGATCCTGGACCCCGCGGCGCGCACAGTGCACCAGAACGGCAACCCGATCGACCTCACTGCCGTCGAGTTCTCCCTGCTGGAGGTTCTCATGCGCTCCCCGGGCAAGGTGGTGGAGCGTGAGGTCCTGGCCGAGACGGTCCTCGGCCGCAAGTTCCACCCCTTCGATCGCAGTCTGGACATGCACGTCAGCCGACTCCGCCGCAAACTCGCTGGCGCCCGCTCTGACAGCGACGCCTCTGCCGACGACCGCCTCAAGACCATCCGCGGCGCCGGTTATCAACTCGTCCTGCACCGCTCCATCCCACCCCGGAGGCCCTGACAATGCGTGGTCTCTTTCTCAAGATCTTTGCCATCTTCTGGCTCGCCCAAAGCCTGATCTTCGTCATCACCACCACCCTGATCCTGCGCCAGCACTTTCCTCCGTTCAATGACGCGCTGGACACGCATCTCCGGCATGACGCCGCTCTGGCTCTGTATGACTTCGAGAGCAACGGCTGCTCAGGCTTCCGCGCCAGCAACCTCGGTCCGGTCTCCGCACGCAGCGTTCGTGTCGAACCCGCTGGCGCCGCGCTGCTCTCCTCTACCGGCCAGTTGCTCTGCAGCACCTCCAACGCACCCACCCTGGCACAGATTCCATCCCCCTCTCTCAATCACATCGACGGTCGCCCTATTGGCAACCTCTACCTTTGGCTGGTTCCCATCACCTCTGCCAGCGGCCAACACTACACCTACATCTGGTTTCAACCGCCCTCCTCCCACCCTCCCCACCAACGCCGCTGGACCTACCTGCACTTCGCCTTTCCGGAGCTGCCCGTGGCCATCGCCGTCGGCGGCCTCACCACCTTCGTCCTGGTGCTGCTCTTCACTCGGCCGGTGGTTCGGCTGCGCAGAGCCGCACGCGCCCTGGCCAACGGCAACCTCAGTGCGCGCGTCGAACAGTCTCCCTCAGACTCCTTTCGCGCCAGCTCTGACCAGTTCCAGGGGCTGGTTCACGACTTCAACCACATGGCCGACCGGCTCGAGTCCCTGGTCGACGCACAGAAGCTCCTGCTTCGCGACGTCTCGCATGAGTTGCGCTCGCCCCTGGCCCGCCTCAGCGTCGCTCTGGAACTGGCCCGCGAGGAGCCAATCGCCTCTACGGACGCACCCAGAAATCAGACCCCTGGACCGAATCTCAGCGAGCATCTGGATCGCATCGAACGTGAGGCGGAGAAGCTCAATCAGCTCATCGGTCAACTTCTCCTGCTCTCCTCCATCGAGGCGCGCGAAAACACCTCCACCTTCCAGACCATCTCGCTGAATCAGCTCTGCGAAGAGCTTCTTCCCGACGCCGAGTATGAGGCTCAACAGCGCGCCGCAAACGTTCGCCTCCAGCAGGATCATCTCTGCGTGATTCACGGCGACTACGAACTCCTCTACCGCGCCATCGAAAACGTGGTCCGCAACGCCATCCGTTACACCGGCGCCGGCACGGAGGTTACGATTCGCATCTATGCGGCCGAAGCGCCAACCGGTGTCGAACCCGGCGCCAGGACCACACAGGAGATCGGCCAGCAACTCCCGGCCGAGACCAGCCAGGTCGTCATGCGCTGGGCCTGCGTCGAGGTCAATGACCAGGGTCCCGGTATCCCCGAGGGCGAACTCGCCCATATCTTTCGTCCCTTCTACCGTGTGGACTACGCACGCAGCTCCTCGACAGGAGGCTTCGGCGTGGGCCTGGCGATCACCGAACGTGCCGTCCGCCTCCACCGTGGCAGGATCCGCGCCAGCAACCGGGCCACGGGGGGAGCCTCCATCCTGCTGCTCTTTCCTCTCGAATCGAGCACGTTTCCGGCTCGTGAGATCTCTGGCGAAGAAACAGACCGGCAAATCAACTCGGCCGTTTCGCCCTCCTGACAGATCCCTTCAAGGAGATCCGACGGCGTTGGCGATCCTCCAGCCTCCCGGTCACCACGTCTTCCTGCGCCCATCTCCTTCCTCCTCCGCTACCCGGACGATCAAGGCATCGTCCTCCCGGCAGGATGCAGCAACGCTGGAGCTGCCGTACAGTGGAAGAAGACCAGAAAATCAGAACCCACTCCATGACCGACGCCGATCTCCTCCATCTGCTCCAGGACTGCTACACCCCCGCTGGCCCCAACATCGTGGCCGCCGGCCTGGTTCGCTCCGCCCGGCTCACCCCAGACCCTGACGCCCCGGGCGCCTGCATACCGGATCTCCCAAAGCGCTTCATCGCCCACATCACGCTGCATGCGATCGAAGTGGCCAGCCCCTCCGGCGACGCCTCCGACAGCGCCAATGCTCAGCTAAGTGCCCGGATTGAAAACCGCCTGCTCGGCCTTCCCTCCATCTCTCGCGTCGAGTTCACCCTGCTCCCCGCTCTCTTCCCCATCCTTTAGAGCTGTCTCCCTCCTCTGCCCGCAAACATGACCCGCCGCATGCCCATGCCCATCGTCCATCCCTTTGACCGGATCTACGGCACTGACACCTCAGGCCTGATCCCCGGCCGGGTCATCGCCACGGGCACCTCCGTCCGTTCCTCTCATCTCACTGCCTACTACGGCATCGCTCCATCCATCCTCCAATCCATTCTGGATATCTGGCTGCAGCGCACGGCCCCTCACCCCATCGAGCGCACGGTCTTTCTGGACGTGGGAGCCGGCAAGGGCCGTGCCCTGCTGCTGGCCTCCGAGCATCCCTTTCTGCGCGTGGAAGGCATCGAACTGAATTCCACCCTGGCCTCCATCGCAGAGGCCAACGTCGCCCACTGGCAGAAAGACCCTCAGACCCATCCACTCTCCCCGCTCCTCATCCACCACGCTGACGCCACCACCCATCCGCTGCCCGTGGAGCCCACCCTCGCCTTCCTCTTCCACCCCTTCGAACTTCCCATCCTGCGCCGATTCCTCGGCCATGTGGAGACCTCCATCACCCGCCATCCGCGGCCCTTTGACCTTATCTACGTCAACGCCGAGCACGACTCCTATCTGGACCACCATCCAGCCTTCACTCGCCTCTGGACCGGCCTCGTCCCCATGACCCCCGAGGACCACGCCGCCGACATGGAAGCCATTGCACAGCAAAAGGAGTACGGCTCGACAGGGGACGAACTCTGCTCCATCTACCGCTTCCACAAGCGCGGCAGTCGCTGAAACCACGCCGCCGCGCAGAGCCCCTTGACGACCACTTCATTCGAGACTGAATGATCCGCGGTTCCCGGAAGATGCTTCTCCGGCCGGCGAATCTCACTCATGGCTCTTTCCTCATCCTTCAAAGCTCTGCGACCCGCTTCCCGCCGCTGTCCCTCTTCTTCACACAACGGAGCGCCGGCGCGAAAATCGCGCCGGCGCTCCCAGGAACAGCCAGCAAACATCTGATTCAACAACAATTCAGAGTATCTTCTGCGGCTTTCAACGGTACCTCGCCAGCCAGTGCGCATAAGCCGGAGGCAACGTCGACCACGCCGCATCTTCGATGCCAAGCTCTTTGGCAGCGCGATAGGGCCAGTGCGGTTCGGCGAGCAGTGGACGCCCCAGCGTGGCGATGTCGATCACATCCTCGCGGATCAACGCATCGGCCTCCTTGGGCTGCGAGATATACCAACTCGTGGTTCCGGGCAGACCAGTCTCATGGCGGATGACACGCGCCGTATCCGCAAGGAAGTGAGGTGCCCATGGAATGTTCGCTGTCGGCGTGTTGAAG
>JAJZDM010000152.1 GCA_021806005.1 Acidobacteriota bacterium
TCCACCCTCGAAGCCATTCTCAGGACCGCCCTTATCGGGTGTTCAGCGTCTTCGTACCGGCAGCCATTTCATGGCTTCAGGTACGAAGATGGAGGTGCGCAGCCCATCCCCCTGTACCCAGTCCTACAGCGAAACAGGCAGGAAGATCCGGATCTTCGCGCTTGTCCTTTAGGCATTTCTCCATGAAAACAACTATTTCGTGATACAGCTTAATTCGATTTAATTGGCAACGTTTTCCCGGCTTGACAAAATATTACTCCCGATGTTTCTATTGTCACGTCTCAAAACACAGAATGATTTCTTCGTCCACCAAACGATTGATTTGCTTTGAACAGTAAGGAGGCTGTAGGTCCAATGACAAGACCCAATAGTGATTCCCTCTGGTCCACCCGATACAGAAGACTCCTGATCCTCCTCGTACTCCTCCTGGCAGGATTGCCATTGGCGGTACGGGCCCAGCAGGAAACGGGCACCATCGCCGGCACCGTCACGGATCCAACCGGGGCGGTTATTCCCAAGGCTCAGATCACTGTTACGCAGGAGGAGACCAATGCCAAGGTGACGACCACCTCGGACGGGTCCGGCCTGTATTCCGTTCCCGCGCTCTCTGTCGGGCATTACACGCTGGTGGTTTCCATGCAGGGATTCCAGACCTACCGGAAGACGGGGATCACCCTGGATGCGGGCCAGACCGTACCGGCCAACGTTCAGTTGTTGCTGGGTAGCTCTACCCAGACCGTGACGGTCAAGGCGGACGCCCTGCAGATCCAGACGCTCACGAACGAGGTGAGCACGCTTATCAGCGGTCAGCAGGTACTGAACATCGCGACCGATGGCCGAAACATCACCAGCCTCACGACGCTGGGCACGGGCGTCTCGTGGAACGGCCCGGCGTTTAACGGTGTGACCGCTCAGAACAGCGCCGCCACGATCAGCTTCAACGGCCTGCGTCCGGACCACAATAACTTTCTGGTGGACGGCGGCGAAGCCTATGACCGTGGCTCTGGCGGCAAACTCGACGTTCTGCCCTCGCCTGACGCGATCGGCGAGTTCCAGATTCTGAGCAGCAACTACTCCCCCGACTACGGTATCGCCTCGGGTGGAACGGTGATGGTGGAGTTGAAGCAGGGCACACGGCAACTGCACGGTACCTTGTGGGAGTTCGACCGCAACGACACCTTTGACGCTATTCCCTACTTCACCAAGCTGGCTGGAGCCCCGTACCAGATTCCTGAGTTGCGCCTTAATATCTTCGGCGGCAATATCAGTGGCCCGGTGCTGATTCCGCATATCTACAACCCGAGGAAAGAGAAGACCTTCTTCTTCTTCAACGAGGAGTTCCGCCGGTATATCGCAGGCGTGACCCCAACCCTGACGACAACCGTACCAAGCAATGATTTTCCGACCACATCCGCGACCACGGGGGGATTCAACTACACTCCTTTCAACTGTCCGAGCACCGGCTGTACGGCGCCGATTGTCCCCAATGTGCCGGGGAATACCGCCTACACGGGTACCCTGGTTGCCGACGGCCTGACCCCTGGCAGCCCATTTCCGCTTGTCGCGGGCTCGACCAACACCTACGCGATCCCGGCTAATCTGATGGATACCAACGCCGTCCTGTTTATGGGCACCGGAGCGATTCCGCATCCGAACGTAGGCACCGACGAGTACACCGCGTCTCCCAAGCAGCCCACCTATGTTCGTGAAGAGGTGGTGCGCATCGACCACTACTTCAACGACAAGTTTCATCTGATGGGAAGCTGGATTCACGACGCGATGTCGCAGACCATCATTCCCACGCAGTGGAGCGGGGATAGTTACGACACGGTTGGAGACGTCTTTGTCAACCCGACATGGTCTTCGGCGGTTCGCCTGACGCAGCAGATCTCGCCTACCGTGGTCAATGAGACTGGCCTCTTTGTGAACGGGAACACCATCAACGTCAGCCCCTACAGTCCGCTCGGTCCCTCAGGTTATGTGGAGCCCAACGGGTGGAACGCGGGCAGCTTCTTTACCGGCAACAATGCGGACAACCGCCTGCCGCAGCTTGCCTTCGGTGCGCCGCTGAACACCACCTGGTCCCTGATCTATTGGCCCTGGCATAACTCCTACCTGGACTATCAGATCCGGGATGATCTGACCTTTACCAAGGGAAGGCATACCTTCAAGTTTGGAACCGGGCTGATGCGTGAGGACAAGAACCAGCAGCTTCAGGCGGATACGGAAGGTGACTACGGGTTCAGCAACAATGAATACAGTGATGACTCCTATGTGAACTTCCTGCTGGGGCTCTCCGCTTCTTATGACCAGTTGCAGCAGGAGCGCACCGATCACTGGATCAGCGACAACTACGAAGGCTATGGGACGGATACCTGGGAGGTGCTCCCGCGGTTGACGCTCGAACTTGGCCTTCGCTACGACGCGATACCCCACACCTATGAAAAGTTCAACCAGGTGTCGAACTTCACCCCGACAGCCTTCAACCCACTCGGCGTCTCGGATGCGACCATGTTCAACAACTCCGGCACGCTCTGTGCAGGCGCGGTTGGTGGTTGTGCGACTTCCGCCCCCTACCTTCAATCGGCCGAGGGTGAAAACTTCTATCTGAACGGCATCCAATTGGCTGGTTCAGGCGGCTACCCGAGGGGACTGGTGCAGAACGACTGGTTCACCTGGCAGCCACGTATCGGCTTTGACCTGGACTTGTTTGGCAACGGCAAAGCGGTGCTGCGCGGCGGCATGGGCGTCTTCTATGAGCGCGTGCAGGGCAACGACATCTATAACGTGGATACGACCCCGCCGTTCGCCTACCAACCGAGTGTGAGCAACGTGTTCTTCTCGTCGCCGGCAACCAGCATCCTCAATGGCGCAACCGCCACGGTTCCGCTGGCACCGGCGAGTCTGACTCGCATGGGTAATCAGACGTCGAACTACTATCCCAACCCGGCAACCACGCAGTACAGCCTCGGGATCCAGTACCAGGTGTCTCCGGCCGTTGTCGCTGAGGTGATGTATGTGGGCTCCTCGGCATGGGACCAGGACGACAAGCGGGAGACCAATGACCTGCTGGAGAGCAATATGGCCTATCGCCAGGCGGTTGCCACTGGCTGCAGCGGCGCATGGACTCCGGTTACACAAGGTGGCGTGACGTACAGTTCCTGTCCGTCGGCGAACTCGAATCCGAACCTGGATCGCCAGTACCTGGGATTCAGCAACATCGTGCTGGAGGAAAACGCCAACAACGCGAACTACAACTCGCTGCAGATGATGCTCCGCACCCAGTCCTACCATGGCGTCTCTGCGCAGTTGTCTTATACCTGGTCGCATGAGATCGACATCGAAAGCGCCGATCTCACGACAGCCAGCGAAGCCGGCACCAGCTTTGTCTCAGATCCCTACAACCTGAAGTACGACAGGGGCTCCGGGCTCTTCGACCGCCGCAACATCTTCAATGTGAACGTCATCTATGTTCTGCCGTTCTTCAACAATGAAAAGCACTCGCTGGAGCAGGCGCTTCTGGGGGGCTGGACGTTTGCCGATGTAACGGTGATGGAGAGCGGTTCACCGCAGAATATCTACTACAACGGTCCGGACGTGCTGGGTCTGGGCGGAAACGCAACTTCCAGGATGTCCTTCGTGAATCCGGGACATGTGAGCTTCCCCCATCAGCGCACCAAATGGTTCAACACCGCTGATTTCACCAGTCCCGTCGCACCCTGGAATGGCGGGGCCAACAACGGCTTCGGCGATGCCGGCAAGGACACCATCGTGCAGCCGGGTCTGTTCAACTTCAACATGTCGCTGTACAAGGACTTTTCGCTTACCAATTCGGGACGCGTGAAGTTTGAGTTGCGCATCGAAACCTACAACACCTTCAATCACACCGAGTGGAACTCCCTCGATACGGGAAGCACGGACAGCACTTATGGCCAGATCACCAGTACCTATGATCCGCGCGTCTTCCAGTTCGGCGGCAAAGTCATGTTCTAACTCTGCTTGTGGGCAGGCATGGAGCGGGGGACCACAGGCCCCGTCTCCATGCCTCTCGCATCACGCTTTCCTATCCATTTGGAGCAAGGGCTCTTTCCGTGCAGGTTTAACCCGTCGCCTGAGCCCTTCTGGATGTTTCGTCGGTGAAAACGCCACAGCAAGCCCGTTTCGGAGGCAGCATCCGCACGGAAAAAGCTATAGAATCGGCGTGACTGATTCCTGGGGCAGGAAACCGATTCGCATGGGGAGCACCGCTGGCGACGACCATCTGCAATGGATAGATTCTTCGCGCCGCTTTGGCTGCAGAAGAGTGCTGACGTTATGCGTGATTCTGTTGCTCTGCAGCAAGGCGTGTCTTGCGCGATCCGCTCCGCCGCAGGACGCCTCCCGCCAAGCCGCGATCGGATTTGAGCAACAGGGACACTTCAGCCAGGCGGAGGCTGCATGGCGAGCCTATCTCGCCGAGCATCCATCGAGCGCCGAAGCCTATGCGCACCTTGGACTGCTGGCGGCCCGCCAGGAACACTACCGCGAGGCCGAGCCGCTCTATCGGAAGGCGATGGCGCTGGGCTCAACGATTCCGGGCCTGCGTCTGGATCTGGGTCTGGCTCTCTTCAAGACCGGGGATCTGCAACAGGCGCTCACCCAATTTACTCCTCTGCTCAACGTTGCGCGTACCGGTTCCGCGGACCGGCAGAGACTGAGCCTCCTCGTCGGTATGTGCTACTACGGTCTCGGGCAATATCGTCAGGCTGCTTCCCATCTCCAGGAGGTGGTCTCCGGCGATCCGAACAATCTGCCTCTGCTACTGGCGCTGACCCAAAGCTATCTCTGGTCCAAACAGTACTCGCAGGTCCTTGTCACGTATCGTCAGATCCTTATCCTTAACCCGCAATCCGCAGAGGCTGATCTGCTGGCCGGAGAGGCGCTGGACGCGGAGAAGGATGCATTCGGGGCGATGCAGCAGTTCCGCGCGGCCATCAAGGCCGATCCGCATCTGCCCGAGGCGCACTTCGGGCTTGGATATATTCTCTGGACCCAGCACCAGATTCCCGCGGCGGCTGCAGAGTTCCAGGCCGAACTCGACAACAATCCAAACTACGCGCAGACGCTGGCCTATCTGGGTGACTGCGACCTGGTGTTGAACCATCCGGAGCTTGCGCGCCCCCTGCTGCAGCGAGCCATTCAAAGCGATCCGCGGATCGAATTGGCGCCGCTCGATCTGGGCATGATCGACGCCAACGCCGGGCGCAGGAAGGATGCCCTGCGCGAGTTGCTCATTGCTGAAGGGTTGGCGCCCAATGATCTGAAGGTGCATTGGCAGTTGGGGCGGATCTACCGGGAGTTGGGGGAGCGGGAGAAAGCGGCTGCGGAGTTCAACAAGGTGAAGACCATCACGGCAGCCGTCGATACTCCCCTGGTTAAGAAGATGATGCCTCCTTCTTCTGCTGCGCAGCCGGTCCCGGCAAGCGGAAGGTAGCGCATGCGCCGGGCTATGTTGCTCGCGATGCCCTCCGAGAGGAGTCGGATTGACGCCAGGGCGGATCGAGGATTAGACGGAGGAGGATAGCTTTGCGGTCGATTTCGGGGACTGTGGTGCAGGAGTTCCTGGCAGTCGGGAAGAGCAGTAAGACGCGCGGATTGCGCTCACCACGCCCAAGGCGTGACATCTGATTTGGAGGAAGAGAATGAACATGAGTATGAAGTCAAATCGTCGAAGGGGCCTGCTTGTGCTGGGCCTTGCTGCCGCAATGTGCAGCGGAACACTTGCAGTGGCGCAGGTCGCCAAAGCAGCGTCGGGAAAGCAGTTTCCGTGGTCGGATGCGAGCTTGTCGCCGGATGTGCGCGCCGACAGGGTGATCCAGGAGATGACGCTGGACGAAAAGATCTTGCTGCTGCATGGGCAGGGGATGCCGATGGGTGCGCAGACCGACACCAGGAGCAATGGCGGCGCAGGGTATACCGTGGCGATTCCGCGGCTGGGCATTCCCTCGATCCAGATGGCGGACTCCGCCTATGGGGTGACGCGAGGGGCGGCGATGGGCCGCTACTCGACGGCGTTGCCGAACAATCTGGGTGCGGCATCGTCCTGGGATACGGCCATGATGCAGACGTATGGTGAGTTGATTGGAACGGAGCTGCGCGACGAGGGCTACAACATGACGCTGGGCGGAGGCGTGAACCTGGCGCGCGAGCCGCGCGACGGACGCACCTTCGAGTACATGGGCGAAGATCCGCTGCTGGCCGGAACGCTGGATGGCAACGTCGAGGTGGGTGTGCAGTCGCAGCACATCATCGGCGATGTGAAGCACTATGCGATCAACGACCAGGAGAGTGGGCGGATGGCGGTGAACGCCAACATCGACCAGCGCGCGATGCGGGAGACCGATCTGCGCGCCTTTGGGATCGCGCTGCAGATCTCCCACGCGGGCGCCGTGATGTGCTCCTACAACCGGGTGAACGGGGTCTATGCCTGCCAGAACAGTTACCTGCTCAGTGACGTGCTGAAGGGAGCTTTTGGGTTCAAGGGCTTTGTGCTTTCGGACTGGGGTGGAACCCACTCCACCGTGCAGGCGTCGCATGCCGGGCTGGACCAGGAGCAGCCGGGGGACTACTTCTACGGCGATGCGCTGAAGAAGGCGGTGGAAGATGGCCAGATTTCGCAGGCTGAGCTCAACGAGCACGTCCATCGCGTGCTGCGCTCGATGTTTGCCGCAGGACTGTTCGACGATCCGGGAAAGACGCAGGTGCCCAATGTCGAGAGCGGCTATGCGACGGCCCGGCAGATCGCCGAGGAGAGCATGGTGCTGCTCAAGAATGAGAGCCATATCCTTCCGCTGGCCGGGGTTCACCGCATCGCGGTGATCGGCGGCCATGCGGATGTGGGCGTGCTCTCCGGGGGCGGCTCCGCGCAGGTAGACCCGCCGGGAGGATCGCCGGTTCCTCAGAAGCCGGGCAAAGGCATCTTTGCCGCCTTTATCCACCAGGCGTGGATGCCGGATTCGCCGCTGCGCGCGCTGCGCGAGGCGCTGCCTGGGACCGAGATCAGCTTCAGTGCGGGCGATGACGTGGCAGCGGCGGAGAGTGCTGCGAGCAAAGCCGATGTAGCGATTGTGTTTGTGTACCAGTGGGAGGCGGAGGGATTTGATCTGCCCACGCTGGATCTTGCGCCAGAGCAGAACAAGCTGGTGGAGGGCGTTGCCGCTGCAAATCCCAGAACGATCGTGGTGCTGGAGACCGGCAGCCCGGCAACGATGCCCTGGGCAGAGAAGGTGCAGGGCATCGTCGAGGCCTGGTATCCGGGTATTCGAGGCGGAGAGGCGCTGGCGGAGATCCTGACCGGCAAGGTGGATCCCAGCGGCAAGCTGGCCATCACCTTCCCAAGGAGCGATGCGGATCTGCCACATCCGAGGCTGGTGACGCCGCCGGCGAGTTCGGAGCCGCAACTTCCGCCGAAGGGGAAGCCTCCGGTGGACTTCATGAAGGTTCTGGGCCAGGGACTGCCAGCCTTTCAGACCTACTACGACGAGGGGTTGAAGGTGGGCTACAAGTGGTATGACGCGGAGCAGAAGCCGGTGCTGTTTCCGTTCGGGTTTGGGCTCTCCTACACGACCTTTGCGTACTCTGACCTGCGGGTGACAGGGGGAACGGCCACCACGGTGAACTTCAGGTTGAAGAACACCGGTGAGCAGGCGGGCACGGAGATCGCAGAGGTGTATGCCGAGCTTCCGGCGGCGGCCCAGGAGCCACCGAAGCGGCTGGTGGGATGGGCGCGCGTGGCTCTGCAGCCGGGCGAGACGAAGCAGATCTCCATCCCCGTGGATCGCGATCGCCTGACGATCTTCGATGTTGCCCACAAGGACTGGGAGCTGACGCCAGGGTCCTACTCCATTCTGGTGGGCTCCTCGTCCCGGGATCTGCCCCTGACACAGACGCTGACCCTGCCGTAGCGCTGGAGCGATCTTTGTGCGGATGGGTTGCGGAGGTGCGTGCCCCGGCAGGCAA
>JAJZDM010000017.1 GCA_021806005.1 Acidobacteriota bacterium
CCCAGATAGCAGGGTCTTCATCGCCCAGATCCCAGGCACAGACTCCCTGGACGCCGGATTGCTTGGCCAGATTGAACCGGTCCATGAAGGCGCGCTGATCGGTATAGAAGACCCACTCCCGCATCTGATCGCGGTCGATGTAGAACCACGGTGTATGCTCCACCTCATCCCATTGGGTCTTGCCGCCCCAGGTGTCGCGGAGTTGGATGGCCGCCGGTTCGGAGATGTAATCCGCGGTCGGGTTCGGGGTGTGCTTCTTGCCGTCAAAGATCGGAGCGCCTGTATACCAGTGATAGCCGTAGAGGGCAATCCCCAGGGACAGCTTGTTGCGAGGGACGAACTGCAGCGCGTAATCCAGATTCTGCCTAGTCCACGTCCATCCATCCACCGGCCCCGGTACGGTCCAGTGGGTGCTCTGATCGTAGGTCATCAGGCAGATCAGATCGACGGACTGGGCAAGAGCTTTCAGGTCGTAGCCGCCACGCCACTCCTGGAAGATCCAGGTGCTGAAGCCAGACGCTCCTGGATACCCCGGCGCATTCGGAACCACATCAATCTGCACCTGAAGATGCTCCTCGTGAAGGGCGTCTGCGATCTTCTTCACCATCGCGGAGAGCCCATCCCGGTCCGTCCACATCACATCTTCAATATCCAGGTTCACGCCGTCGTAGCCATGATTACGGCACTCGCGGAGCAGAGACTGAATCAGGGCGTCCTGCGCCTTTTCATTACCCACCAATACGTGAAGTTGCTCGTGGTCGAAGAGCGCGAAGAGAGGAATAATCGTGACATGGGCCTCTTTGGCTGCCTTCAGAACCAATGGCTGCGGCTCGCCGCTCACCAGGCCATCCTGGTCAAAGTGGTACCAGGTGGGCGAGATGATGTCGATCTTGTCCCGGTGAGCCATGAAGGAGGCAACCGACGCATCCTGATTCCCCACCCAGAACTCGGTCTTCTGCGCCAAAACTGATAGGCTGACGAACCATAAGGCAGCCCCGCTAACGATCTTCGACAACTGCATCTTCATCACGATCCTTTCGAGTGAAATCTACAGAATAAGAATGATCGGGCGTCCCGACCTCGCCCTTGCTGCCCGCCCGGAGCCAGCTACAAAAGATTCCCGGAAGTGCGAACCTGCCGGCGCAGGCACGCCTCCTGCACCATCCCCTGCGGAACTTCCTGCTCCTCTACTCGACCTGTCGCCCCTCGATCATGCCCCCGATACGCCGGCCTTCCGCATCAAAGCGATTGAAATTCGCCGCCGCTCCCGGCGCCATCTGTGTCAGGTGCGCCATCCCCATCATCCGGGCCGGATTGCGCGAGGCCAGACGTACCGCCGTACCCAGCGAAGTCCCGGTGAACCGCTGCACGTTCGCGACGGCACGGTCCATCGTCAGAACGCTGCCCGCCAGCGTCTCCCCAGACAGGCAAACCCCGTCCTTCACCACAACATCAAGATCGCCCAGCGTGTACCTGCCATCCGGCATACCCGTCGCAGAGATTCCATCGGTCACCAGAATTCCGCGTTCCTCGCCCTTGATCTTCAGCCACAACCGGATCACCGCCGGATGCACATGCACTCCATCGCAGATCGCCTCGGCATAGATGTCATCCCGGTCCAGGATGGTGCCCGCAATGCCTGGCTCGCGATGGTCCAGCGGGCGCATCGCATTGAACAGGTGCGTCGAACTGCTGGCGCCGGCGGCAATTCCGGCCAGCGTCTCCGCCTCGGTCGCCATGCTGTGTCCCATCGAGACGCGCACACCTTTCGCCGTAACATGCTCGATCATCT
The DNA here is from genome assembly GCA_021806005.1 of Acidobacteriota bacterium. Lineage (GTDB taxonomy): Bacteria > Acidobacteriota > Terriglobia > Terriglobales > Acidobacteriaceae > Granulicella. The sequence goes on from JAJZDM010000017.1 coordinate 1,793, forward strand.
CCAGGGCATGTGGCAGTTCGGGAGCCATCGTTATCAATCGAATATGTCCTCGCGCCGCCGTCTGAAGACGGTCGAACAACTCCACGCTCGGCTCCTGCAGGCTCGCCGCCGGATGCACCCCGCGCTTGCCGTGCGAGACAAACGGACCCTCCAGATGAATCCCGACCGGCGTCGCAACAGGTGCCCCGGAGGCGTGCGAATGTGGGCGCTCGATCGCGTCCGCCAGGCGCTCCAGCGCCTTCAGCGTCAGGTCCAGCGGAGCGGTTACCGTAGTCGGAAGATAATGCGCTACACCATGCGTCGCCAGGAAACGTCCGGCCTCCGCAATTCCATCCTGGTCCGCCGCCATAAAATCAAAGGACCGCGCCCCATGAACATGGATCTCCAGGAACGCCGCCGTCAGCGTATCGGTCGACCCATTCTCCGGCCCCGCTTCCACGCTGACGATCTTGCCGTCCTCCATCGACACCACCGGATACGCCAACTCTCCCGTATCGGTAATCAACCTTCTTGCGGTAACTTGCCTGATCATCCCGTGCCTGCTCTTCTTTCGTCCTGGTTCCGCCTCAATGCGAGTTCCTCTTGGATCCTCGAATGAAAGGTCGCTGCTGAAGATTCTACCCACGGCCAAGCCGTCGCTACTCGGGCCCCGCTCTGTTCCACCTTCCAGAAACCACTTACCCGCAAGAAGCAAAATATGTTTCTTCAGACTAAAAATAGCTCATAAGTTTGTGCATTTCAACATAAAATAATCACTTCAAAGGAGGCATCATGCTTATGGCGCTCTACGCTCCTCTCCGGCCCGGACGTCCCGTCCAGCATCTCAACCCTCTCCTGCCATCCCTGGCCGCGCTGTTCTTCCTGCTCCTCAGCCCGTCCATGCATGCCTTGGCGCAGGGCTCCTCAACCTCCGGCCCCACGCTCTCTCCTCAGCCCCAGCAGATTCAGGCCCAGGGACTGGTTCCTGTCCATGCTGCGGACGTAGTGGTTCCCGGTGGCGATCCTGAAGATCTCTTTGCCGCGCAGGATCTCGGTCAGACGCTGCGTCAACGCAGTATTCTGCTCTCTCCCGCTGCTGGCCCCGCAGACCTCACCGTCAACCTTCTGCGCACTGACTCAGATCGGGCCCATCAGCTCCTCTCGGACAACCATCTCTCCTTTGACCCGGCGATGCACGATGAGGGCTACATCCTTCTCTCGCGCCAGGATCCCTCAGGTGGCGATACCGTGAACATCATCGCGGAGACCTCCGCGGGAGTATTTTACGGAGTCCAGACCCTCAAGCAACTCGTCGAAGACAGCCACGGCGCTGCCTCCGTCTGGACCGCGACCATCCGCGACTGGCCCAGCATGAAGTACCGCGGCGAAGACGATGATCTCTCCCGCGGCCCCTTTCCGACCCTGGCCTTCATGGAGCACCAGCTTCAGGTCTTCGCCGAGCGCAAGATCAACCTCTACTCCCCCTACTTTGAAAACAACCTGGAGTACTCCAGCGACCCTCTGGCCGCACCCCCCGGAGGAGCTCTCACTCGGGATCAGGCCAGACAACTGGTGGCCTTCGCCAGCCGCCTGCACATCATGATCGTGCCTGAGCAGGAGGCCTTCGGCCACGTCCATCACATGCTCGAATACCAGAAGTACGCCGATGTTGCAGAGACGCCACACGGCTATGTCATTGCCCCTGGCCAGGCCGGATCGCTTCCACTCATCAAGAGCTGGTTCACTCAGATCGCCGCTGACTTTCCCAGCCCGTTTCTGCACATCGGCGCCGATGAGACCTTCGACCTCGGCATGGGCCGTACCAAGCCGGCCGTCGATCAGCGAGGTCTCGGCCCCGTCTACGCTGACTTCCTGGCCTCCATTCACAGCACCCTGGCGCCCCTCCACCGCCGTCTCCTCTTCTGGGGCGACATCGGTGACTCTGACCCCTCCGCGATCCCAGGCATTCCCAAGGACATGATCGCCATCCCCTGGATCTACTGGCATGAAGACAGCTACGACCACGACATCCTGCCCTTCAAGAAGCAGGGTCTGGAAACCTGGGTCGCACCCGGCGACGCCAACTGGAGCGTCGTCTTTCCCAACGAGAGTGGCGCACTGGACAACATCTCCGGATTCGTCGCAGCCGGCCAGCGCCTGGGCAGCACCGGTGTTCTGACCACCGTCTGGGATGACGACGGCGAAGGCCTCTACAACCAGGACTGGTTTGGCACCCTCTTCGGCGCCGCCGCCGGCTGGCAGTCCGGTAAGGCGGACGCTTCCTCTTATCAGGCCTCCTTCGGCCCCCTCTTCTTCGGCGATCGCTCGGGCCGCATCAACCAGGCCATGGCGGAGATCATCGCCGCCGAAGGTCTGATCGACATCAGCGACCGCGCCTTCTGGGTGGACCCCTGGAGCACGGCCGGTCTTCAGGAGGGCGACAAGCTGCGCGCCAACATTCCCGCCGCTCGCCTGCATGCTGAAAATGCCATCAGCCTCATCGAAACCGCAATGGCCAGCGAACCCTCGTTACGCGAAAAGAACGCCCTTCTGGCCATGGAACTCGGCGCCCGCCGCATCGATTTCATCGGCCTCAAGTTCCAGATCTCCGATGAGATCCGCAACGGCTACGCCCAGGCCTACGCCATGCGCAACGATCCCTCCAGCAAAAAGGTCATCGGCAACATCCTGGACGATATCAGCAGCATGAACGGCGGCTGCCAGGATCTCCGCGACGGCTACTCTTTGCTCAAAACCCTGTATCGCCAGAGCTGGCTCGCGGAGAACCGCCCTTACTGGCTGGATAACGTCATGGTCCGCTATGACCTCCGGATTCAGCTGTGGCAAAGCCGCGGAGAACAGATCAACACGGCCATCCGGGCGATCCGTCAGACCAGCCAACTGCCCCCCGCAGCCAGCATCGGCATACCCGGGCCGGTCACGCCATCAGCGCCCATGCCAAAGTAGCCCGTTCTACGCCAGAAATACCTCGATTCCCCGGGCGGTCAGCTGTTCATGCATCTCCCGGGGAAGGTTCGTATCAGTAACCAGCATATGAATCGAGGAGATGGGACAGATCAGCGCGGGGCTGACCTCTCCCATCTTCTCCGAGCCTGCCACCACGATCACCCGCCTCGCGTTACGTATCATGGCCTGCGACACCGCCGCCTCTTCCGGCTCCAGTGTCGTAATGCCGCGCTCCAGATCAAACCCGGTCACCCCGATGAACGCCTTATCCAGGTAGACCTCGCGCAGAAAGTTCAGCGCTGGCTGCCCGGCCAGCGCAAAGGTCCACGCCCAGGCCAGCGTCCCCCCGGTCAGCATCGTCTTGATGGCAGGCTGGTTGCAAAGCTCCATCCCGATGTTCACCGCGTTGGTAATCACTGAGATGCCGCGCCGATGCCGCAGCGACCGCCCGATCTGGGTCGTCGTTGTCCCTGCTGTCAGGCCGATCGTCTCGTGCTCCCCAATCAGTTCGCTGGCCGCAACCCCGATCCGCCGCTTGGCCTCAACGGACCGCAACTCCCGGGCCTGAAACGAAGTATCGTGCCGAAACGGCTCATAGAGCAGTGGTTCCACCAGGGTCGCTCCGCCGTGGGTGCGCAGCACCAACCCCCGTCTCTCCAGCCGTGCCAGATCTCTTCGAATGCTCGGTGCGGAGGCTCCTACCTGATCCACCAGCTCCTGAACAGAGATATCCCCAGCCCGTAGCAGGGCCTTCATAATGCGATCGCCGCGAACATCCGTCTTTGTAGACATATAAGAAACTTACCGAATCGGAGACAGGAAATCTCTCCATCCCACAGAGAGAATCCGAACACCTGTTGAGTGTATCCCCTGGAAACTCCGGTACAAGAATTTTCTCCTTGCAGCCCTCTCAAATGTACCTTATTCTGATCGTATCAAGCTAAAACAATCAGTTTTAGCACAAAAGAGACCTATATTGTCGACATCTTCCACTCCTGCGCCCGCCCCTTTTGCTCACTGGATGCTTCGCGAGATCTTCGAGCAGCCGGACACTCTCTCCACCACCCTGCAGCGCTACGTTGCTGACGGCAGCCTGCGCGCCGACACCTGCGCTCCTATCATCGAGTGGCTGCAGCGGGTCTCGACCAAGATCGTCATCGCCGCAAGCGGCTCCAGCCGCCACGCCGGCCTTTTGGCTGAACTCCTCATCGAAGACCTCGGTTCCATCCCGGTCGACGTCGAATACGCCAGTGAGTACTCGTATCGTCATCAGAAGGCACTGGCGAACAATGCCGTTCTGGTCATCTCCCAATCCGGAGAGACCGCGGACACCCTCGCCGCTCTGCGCAAGGCCAATGCGGTCGGCAGCCAGACTCTGGCCATCACCAACGTGGACGGATCCACCATGGCGCGCGAGGCCACCGTCTCCTTTCCCACCGTAGCTGGCCGCGAGCGTGCCGTCCCCGCCACCAAGAGCTTCACCGCGCAACTGCTCAATCTCTATCTGCTGGCCCTGATGAGCGCCGTAGCCCGCAAGACCATGGATGCCACAGAGATTCGGCTGCGCTTGGCAGAGATGGAAGCGCTGCCCAGCCTGATAGAGACGCAACTTCGTCCCTGGGAAGAGACCATGCGCCGCATCGCCGACAGCTATCACGCTGCGCGCAACTTTCTCTTTCTCGGCCGTGGGCTGCACTATCCCATCGCTCGTGAAGGGGCTCTCAAGCTCAAAGAGTCGGCCTACCTTCACGCAGAAGGCTACCCCAGCGGTGAACTCAAGCACGGCCCCAACGCGCTTGTCTCCCCCACCACGCCCTTGGTGATGATCGCCACCGTGGATCACTCCGCGGCAGACTCCATCGAGCGTTATGAGAAGGTCGTGCAGCTCATGCGTGACATGCGCCAGCAGGGAGCCAGCATCCTGGCCATCGCCAACTCCGGCGACCAGACGGTTGCCGCACTTGCCGACCACACCGTCTTCGTCGCCCCGGTGCGTGAACCTCTGCTCGCCATCTGTGAGACGATACCCTTGCAGCTCTTCAGCTACTGGATGGCGACCAACAACGACATCGACGTCGACAATCCCAGAAACCTGACCAAAGCCGTGCTCGCAGAGTAGCGGAGAAGCGGCAAATCTCCCAGGCACAGGATGGTGGAGTAACTCATTGCATGGCGTTCTACTTAGCGCTTGACGTAGGCGGCACCAAAACCGATTACCTGCTCGCCGATGACTCTCACGAGCTTTGCCGCACCCGCACCGGCACAATAAAACGCATGCGCACCGACGAGTCCTCGGCCGCTGCCAATCTGGACCAGGCGCTCTCTGAACTCACCGCCAGAACCGGCATCTCGATGCAGGCCGTCACCCGCACCTGCATCGGCACCGCCGGAGAGACCGTTCCTCTGGTCACCACCTGGCTGCGCGAGTCCTTCGCCTCCCGCGTCTCCGGTGAACTGCTCCTTCTCGGTGATGTTGAGATCGCTCTGGACGCCGCCTTTCACGGCAGCATGGGCGTCCTGGCGATGGCCGGAACGGGTTCCAACGTCGCCGGCCGCCGGCCCGATGGCTCCATCGTCACAGCAGGCGGCTGGGGTCCGGAACTGGCAGATCAAGGCTCCGGGCATCGCATCGGCCACGTCGGTCTGCGCACCGCCTTCCTGGCCCGCGACGAACACCGTCCCACCCGACTCCTGGACGCCATCATGGAGTTCTGGCAGTTGCCCTCCCTCGACCTCCTCGTCGAAGCCGCCAACGCCCGTCCCGCGCCCGACGTCTCCCGCCTCACCGAGGTCATTCTGGCCTGCGCGCAACAGGGAGATCCGGTTGCCGCCGAGGTCCTTCGCCAGCAAGGGGAAGAACTCGCCTGGCTGGTGCGTCTGGTCGTCCGCCAGGTACACTCGGCAGCCATCGCCGCCAGTCCTTCCGGCAACGCGGAGCCTCCCAGCCTCGCCTTCACCGGCTCCATCATGGAGAAGGTACCACCGGTGCGTGAGGCCCTCATCACCTCGGTCCGCTCTGAGTTTCCGTCCATTCAGGTCCTGGACGGCGTCGTCGATCCTCTCCTCGGAGCTCTCTGGCGAGCCCGCACCGCCTGACCCGGCAGGATGCAACCGAACCAAGAACCCCGGGTACCCCATATCTCGCGCTTCACAGTGGGCTCGCAGAACGTCAGACTCCCCCATCGAAAGCGGATATCCCGTCGAAGTTGTGTTCGTCGCGGTTCGGACGAGCCGACATGGACTCCTCCTTCTGGGCCGGATACATCCGATATCCCGATCGCCGCTACTTCCAGACCGCGGTCCCCATGGCCGTCTCATCCATCTCCCGGCCAAGCCACATCAGCCATCCCATCAGCATCAGCGCTCCAAAGTAGAGGTAGGACTGCAGCACGTTCCACCCTGGCAGATCAGCCAGGTAGTTGAAGGCGGGTAGAAAGTTCAAACACAGAAAGACCGCAACGGCCAGCACCCAGGGCCGGCGCTCCCACCAGCAGGCTTGCGCAAACCACGCCCAGGCTGCAATCCCCACTACAATCCCGTAGTGGTGCTCCCACGCCATGGGCGAAGCGGCCACCGACGCAATCCCCATGGCCGCCAGATCCGCCGTCGTCCCCCTCAGACGCCTCCACGGATACACCAGCACAGAGCCCACCAGCAGCAGCGAAGTCGCCACGGTCACGCGATACACCCAGGGAATATAGGGCGTATACACGTACGGATGATACTGCAGGTTCTCGCCGTTGAAGATCATGCGATTGATCGTGCCAAACATCGACTGGTTGGCGTAGTGGGACTGAGCCTTGTGGCTCAACCCGGCCAGCACGCCCAGATAGTCCAAGTTGTTGTGCCAGCCAAACACGGCTGCGGAGGCAGCCAGCAGCAGTGATCCACAGGCTGCAAACGCCGCCGCGGCGCCCCACCGCCTGCGCACCAGCATCCACACCAGCAACAGGACAAACTGCGGCTTCACCGCGCTCAGCAAAGCGGCCACTGCTCCGGCCCAGCGTTCTCTCCCTGTCGTCCACAGCAGCAACAGCAGCGTAAATCCAAAGGACAGGAAGGTCTGCGCGTTGCCCAGCGAGTACCCCTTGAGCAGCGGATAGCATCCCAGCGTAGCCAGCACCACGGCCAATGCGGCCGTCCAACTCATCTCTGCTCCGCGCCGCCGCAGCAGCCATCTCCCCATCGCGATGGAAACCGCTGCCACACCCCACACCGCGGCAAAGGAGAGAACCGCCAGCGTCCGCAGCATCGCCGCATCGCTCAAACCCAATCGTCGCATCGCCACCAGGGGCAGTTCGCTGGCCAGCGAGTATATCAGCGTGTCATACAGTTTAGCGTCATAGATCGGCTGCGCAGGGTACGCCTGGAAGTAATCCAGGGACTTCATCATCGGCAGCCAGGAGTCGGTCCACTGCCGCAGATGGAAGAAAGCCTTCAGGTCCGGAATCATGTTCCCGGGATTGCCCAGATGCAACACCCTGCAGAGCGCCCACTGCCCCACGTTGGCCAGCAGCAGGCTCACCAGCACAAACCCCAGCAGACGGCGGTCGTGCGTTCGTCCCCCCGGCCTCTGCTCCTCCATGGATGCCATGCGCCCACTATATCAAGCAGCCACTATCATCACAGGATGGATCCCAAACACACAGAATCCAGCCTCACGGAGTCCAGACTCACAGCTCGCATCGACCGCTTTACCGGGCGCGCAGCTACCTACGACCGCTACCGTCTGCGCTACCCCGCCGCAACCGTTCTGGATCGCCTGAAAGCCTGGTGCGGCCTGCAACCAGAGTGGGCCGTCGCCGACATCGGCGCTGGCACGGGGATGCTCTCTGAAGTCTTTCTCGCCAACGGCAATCCGCTGCTGGCCATCGAGCCCAACCCGGAGATGCGCGCCATCTGCGAGCAACTCTCCAGCCGCTGGCCGCTCCTCCAGGTCTGCAACGGCACTGCGGAGCAAACCGGCCTCGCCGCCGGTTCGGTTGCCGTCGTAGCCGCTGGCCGCGCGTTCCATTGGTTTGACATCCCCCGCGCCCTGCTTGAGTTCCAAAGGATCCTCCAACCCGGTGGATGGCTGGTGCTTGTCTCCTACGGCCGCGCCAAAGATGACTCCCCGCAGTCCATGGCCTTTGAGGATCTCCTCATCACCCATGGCACGGACTACGCCTACATCCGTGCCGGCTATCGCGTTCACGAGAATCTGGACCAGGTCTTCTCTGCCGATCACCACAGCGAAAAGATATCTGGCCAGCAGGTCCTGGACTGGGACTCTCTCCTCGGCCAGACGCAGTCTCTCTCCGTCATTCCAAAGCCCGAACACCCCGGCTACCCCGCCTTCGAGCAGCAGCTTCGCAGCTTCTTTCGCACCTACGCCGTGGACGGCCTGCTCACAGTTCCAACCTCCTGCTGGATCGACGCCGGCCGCATCACCACCTCATAGGGCGATCAAACACACCTGGCTCAGGTATGTTTGCAAGATATCGCGCCATCCGCTTTCAGCCGATCGTCCGCATAATACCGAACACCTGACAGAGCCGGCGCGGCGGCGCTTCCCCCTCCATGGGTGCAACCCCGAACGTCACGCGTTGGTGCCGGATCTGCATCGGTTGAATCGGCATGGTCTTTACCCCTCGGCGCTCGCTCACGCCAAAGGATAAAGGATCTCCGGAGACTTCCTGGACACCAGGTCACAGCACTGCATCGTCGTCAAGACGGCGCTTCGCAGGATGCTGGACCTGGAACTGGAACAACTGCTGAAGGAGCAGCCACACCCACTCCATAACATCCCGACGAACTCAACCATCTCCAGCTCTAGGTCGCCTCTACCTGCGCCCTACACCCTTGCGGCGTGCAGTTCCTGCAGCGACTCGACGTGGTACTCACCCTTCTGCAGCGCCTCAATCCCATCCGCCGCCGCTCGGGTTGCGGCCAGCGTCGTAATCGTGGCTACCCTTGCACTCACCGCGGCTCTTCGGATCGCCGCCTCATCGAAGACACTCATCTGTCCGCTGGGCGTATTCACGATCAGTTGAATCCGATCGCTCTTGATCAGATCCACCACATTCGGCCGGCCTTCCTTCACGGCAAAGATGCGTTCCACCTGCATCCCCGCCTCTTCCAGAATATCGGCGGTGCCGTGCGTTGCCACCAGCTTGAAACCCATATCCACAAACCGCCGCGCCAGGGGCGCGAGGGAGAGCTTGTCGTGAGCATTGACGCTGAAGAACACGGTTCCCTCCGTCGGCAAACGCTGGCCGGCCGCGATCTGCGCCTTCGCGAAAGCCTCGCCGAATGTCCGGCCCACGCCCATCACCTCACCGGTGGAGCGCATCTCCGGTCCAAGCACCGGATCAACACCCTGGAACTTGCCCCACGGAAACACAGGCGACTTCACGAAGAAGTGCTCACCCGTGCCGAGATCCCTGCCACTGGCCACCTGTTCGGGAAGAAGTTCCTTCAGGGACTTTCCCGTCATCAACCGCGAAGCGATCTTGGCCAACTGCACGCCCGTAGCCTTGGAGACATACGGCACGGTACGCGATGCCCGTGGATTCACCTCGATCACAAATACCTTGCCGCGCTGCACGGCGAACTGCAGATTCGCAAGGCCGATCACGTTCAGCCGCATCACCAGCTTGCGCGTATAGCCGCGAATGGTCTCCAGCACCTCCGGGCTCAGGTCCACCGCCGGCAAAACGCAACTGGAATCGCCCGAATGCACCCCTGCCTCTTCGATGTGCTGCATGATTCCGGCAATCACCACATCCTTGCCATCACACAGCGCATCCACATCCACCTCCTGCGCGTCCTCCAAAAAGTGGTCGATCAGCACCGGCCGCTCCTGCGAGTACTCGATCGCCGTGGACATATACCGCACCACATCGGCCTCGTCATAGGCGATCACCATCGCGCGCCCGCCCAGCACATAACTCGGCCTCACCAACACTGGGAACTCCACCCGCCGTGCTCCCGCCAGAGCCTCTTCCACGCTGGTCGCCATCGCACCCTGGGGCTGCGGAATCTCGAGCTCTTCGATCAGCTTTCCAAACCGTTTGCGATCCTCGGCCAGATCGATCGACTCCGGCGAGGTACCAATGATCGGCACTCCGGCTGCCTTCAACGGCAGGCTCAGGTTCAGCGGCGTCTGCCCGCCAAACTGTACGATCATCCCGATCTGCGCTCCTCCGCTGGCCTCATGCTCGTAAACCGCCAGCACATCCTCCAGCGTCAGCGGCTCGAAGTACAAACGATCGCTGGTGTCATAGTCCGTCGATACCGTCTCCGGATTGCAGTTCACCATGATCGTCTCGTAGCCATCATCGCGCAGGGCAAAGGCGGCATGGCAGCAGCAGTAGTCGAACTCGATACCCTGTCCAATCCGGTTGGGTCCACTGCCCAGAATGATCACCTTCTTGTTGGCCGTTGGCGGAGCCTCATCCTCCTCGTCGTAACAGCTATAAAGATACGGCGTCCGGCTCTCGAACTCCGCGGCGCAGGTATCCACCAGCTTGTACACCGGCTTCACACCCAGCTTCTTGCGCAGTTCTCGTACCTTCCCTGCCCCGGAGGACCCTTCATCCGGCAGGCCAAAGGTCGCCGCCAGACGGGCATCACTCAACCCCATCCGCTTGGCCCTCCGCAACTCTTCGGCCCCAATCCCCTCGATGCCCGCTTCACCCGCCACCTTCAGTTCATCGGCGATCTGCTTCATCTGGTGCAGAAACCACGGATCCATCTGGGTAAAACGGGCCACCTCGCGCACGCTCCATCCATGCTCAAAGGCATAGCGGAGGTAGGCCATCCGGTCTGGGCTGGGTGTCACCATCTTCTGCCGCAACCGGCGCGGATCAATACTGTCCCCGGTTCCCTTCTTACCCGTCTCCAGGGAGCGCATGGCCTTCATCAGGGCCTCTTTGAACGTGCGCCCGATCGCCATCACCTCACCCACGCTCTTCATCTGCGGAGCCAGGGTGTCATCCGATCCCGGAAACTTCTCAAACTGCCACTTGGGAATCTTCACCACCACATAGTCAATCGTCGGCTCAAAACACGCCGGCGTAGCCTTGGTGATATCGTTCTGCAACTCATCCAGGGTGTAACCCACCGCCAGCCGCGCCGCGATCTTGGCGATGGGAAAACCGGTCGCCTTGCTGGCCAGGGCGCTGGATCGGGAGACGCGCGGGTTCATCTCAATCACCGTCATCCGACCGTCCAGGGGGTTCACCGCAAACTGCACGTTGCTTCCTCCCGTCTCGACGCCAATCTCGCGCATCACGGCAATCGAAGCATCGCGCATCCTCTGGAACTCGCGATCGGTCAGCGTCTGAGCCGGCGCCACTGTAATCGAATCGCCGGTGTGCACTCCCATGGGGTCAAAGTTCTCAATGGAGCAGATGATCACGACGTTATCCTTCAGGTCGCGCACCACCTCCATCTCGTACTCCTTCCACCCCAGCACACTCTCTTCCAGCAGACACTCGTGCACCGGCGAAAGGTCCAGCCCGCGGGAGAGAATCTCCGTCAGCTCCTCGCGGTTATAGGCGATCCCGCCGCCGGAGCCGCCCAGCGTAAAACTGGGCCGCACCACCACCGGAAAGCCGATCTTGCTGGCAAACTCCAACCCGCTGCCGGTGTTGTTCACCAGCATCGACTTGGGCATATCCAGCCCGATCTTGCTCATCGCGTCTTTGAACAGGAGCCGGTCCTCGGCCTTCTTGATGGGCCCCAGCTTGGCTCCGATCAACTCGATGCCGTACCGCTCCAGCACTCCACCATCCGCCAGATCCACGGCCAGATTCAAGGCCGTCTGCCCACCAACCGTTGGCAACACCGCAAAGACGCCTGACTGGCCGCGGCGTTTCATCCACTCCGTCTCCTGGCGCAGAATCTCCGTCAGATATCCCAGCGTCAACGGCTCTACATAGGTCCGATCAGCCACCTCGGGGTCGGTCATGATGGAGGCCGGGTTGGAGTTCACCAGCACCACCTCATAGCCTTCAGCCTTCAGCGCCTTGCAAGCCTGCGTCCCGGAGTAATCAAACTCCGCCGACTGCCCAATCACAATCGGCCCGGAGCCGATCACCAGTATCTTCGTGATGTCATTCCGACGTGGCATCTCTTACCTGTTCTCCTGAACCTAATGCTCCTCCAGCGTGGGCGGAACTTACGCTCTGCCGCTGGTACATTCAACAAGGACCCGGCTTCCGTTGCAGGGCATCCTTCGGCGACCGCGCCTCATCGGCTCACGCCGTACAAGACCGGCAGCACCCCGATCGACTTCCGTCACCTGATAGAAGCCAATCCCGCGCAACGTCAGTCCGCAAAGCTCCATGCCAGGCGGTGGATCGCGCGGAGATCTCCTTCCCGATCAATATCAACGCTTCTTCCAGTCCTCCATCATCTTCCGGAAGTCCCGGAACAGATAATGCGAATCATGAGGCCCCGGGCTGGCCTCCGGGTGATACTGCACGCTGAACATCGGGTCGGTCGCATGCCGCAGCCCGGCCAGCGTATCGTCATTCAGATTTGTGTGGGTCTGCACAACGTCCGCCGGCAAACTCGCAGGATCCACATTGAAGTTGTGGTTCTGCGCCGTAATCTCCACCTTGCCTGTCGCCAGGTTCTTGATCGGGTGGTTGCCGCCGTGGTGGCCGAACTTCAGCTTGTAGGTCTTGCCTCCCAGCGCGATGCCAAAGATCTGGTGTCCCAGGCAGATCCCGAACAGCGGCACCTTGCCCTTCAGATCCCGCACGCTCTGCACCGCATACTCCAGCGGCTCCGGGTCTCCAGGCCCGTTGGAGAAGAAGACTCCATCCGGCGCCATGGCCATCACCTCGCTCGCGCTCGTCCGGGCCGGCACAACCGTCACCCGGCAGTTCTCCCGGGCCAGCATCCGCAGAATGTTCTGCTTGATGCCAAAGTCATAAGCCACCACATGCAGCGTGGTCTTCGCACTGGCCTCTGCATCCGCGCCCGGCAACAGTTTGTCACCCGTCTCATTCTTCGGCTCGGCAGCGTCCCACACGTAGGGCTTCGTGGTGCTTACCACACTGGCCAGATCTGTTCCTTCCATCTTCTTGTGCGCCCGCGCCTTGGCCACCAGGGCATCGACGTCGTCCACGGCTGTGGAGATCACCCCGCGAAGGCATCCCTTGTCCCGGAGATGCCGCACCACGGCCCGAGTATCAATCTCGGAGATCACCGGTACGTCGTTCCGCTCCAGATACTCGTCGGCGACCTCGGTTGCTCGCCAGTTCGAGCTCATCAGCGAAAACTCCCGCACCACCAAACCCTCGATATACGGGCGCGCCGACTCCGCATCGCTGGGCGAAGTGCCATAGTTTCCAATGTGTGGACTGGTCAGGACAACAATCTGCCCCGAATAGGACGGGTCGGTAAAGATCTCCTGATAGCCCGTCATGGAGGTGTTGAAGACCACCTCGCCTACACGCTCGGAGAACGATCCATGTGCCTTGCCCCTGAACAGGCGCCCGTCTTCGAGGGCGAGAATCGCTTGCATACCCTCTCCCTTATGCTGAGATTGATCGTTCGCCCCGTATCCGACCAGTTAGCGAGAGGATCACTTGATTCTATCAGCACCCGCTGTCAAAAATCTCTCCGAGCGAGCCCTTGTTCGGATCTTTGAGCTTCCCATGGCGACCACCGGCAACCAGCGCAGGTCAACTCCGGGCGCAGATCCGTCCCACAGCGGAGTGAGCGCCGCTCCGGCCACAGGATCTGTGCTCTCTCTACGCGGTCTCGTCCACAGGCATCTCCAGCCATACCTCTTCGGCCTCCACCTTCACCGGATAGACCTCCACCTTCCCCTTCGCCGGCGCCGCTGCCAACCCTGTCTGCACGTCGAACGCCCAGGCATGCCATGGGCACAGCACCGCGCCTCCCTCAATCCAGCCCGCCCCCAACGGCCCCTGCCGGTGCGGGCAAATATTGTCCAGCGCCGCAAACCTTCCCTCCACCTGTGCCAGGCAGATAGGCACACCCCTGATCTCGGCCTCCATTACATGGTTGTCCTCCGGAGCCTCCTTCAAACTGCACAACCGAACCCACTCCCCCACGTCCTTCTCCCTCCCGTTCTGCTGGCTCTTTCCCTTCATGATTCCGCTCTGCCTTCCACTTGCGAGAGCACTCGGCATGAGATGCTGTAAATGACCTCGAAGGACCATGCCTGCCAGATCCAAACCGGGCCGTAACCCATCCACGGCGACTTCCAGATCCTCCAAACCGGCACGCATGCAACTCCGCTACGCCCCGGATACCCAACCCGGCACCAAGCCAGCGGAGGCAATTCCCCTGGTCGAACTGGGTTGGATCCTCAAAGCGCTGGCCATCGTTTTCCTGGCCGCCTTCCTCTGCGCCTACGGGACCATCTGCATCCTCTTCTCGCGCACCCAGTGGCAGATCATTCTCCATCCCTCCCGCACCGTGGCTGCCACCCCGGCATCCTTCAACGCCTCTTATACCGCGGTGCAGTTCGGCGTCGACAACTCCGGCCTGCCCCAGCTTACCGGATGGTGGATTCCCGCCCCCTCCCAGACCCTCCGCAGCGCTCTGATCCTTCCCTCCGGTAACGGATCCAGCGCAGACGCCCTTCCGGCTGCCCGTCTCCTTCATCAGCAGAACCTGAACGTCCTGCTCTTCGACTATCGCGGTTACGGCCACTCCGGCGGTGAACATCCCACCCAGGCCACCATGGAGGCCGATGCAGGTGCCGCGCTTGCTTACCTGACCTCTACGCGCTCCATCCCCCCATCCTCCATCGCCGTCTACGGCATCGGCCTTGGAGCCTCTCTCGCCGTCCATCTCTGCGCACAGAACCCGGCTCTGCCGGCGCTCATCCTCCAATCCCCTGACGGCGACACGGAGAAACGGGTCCGCCAGGATTCACGCTCCCGGCTCACTCCCTTCCATCACCTCTTCAACGAGCCGTTCGCGCTCAACGCGCCCCTGCGCCGCCTCCCCACTCCCCGGCTCATCCTCAACGGTTCGCCCAACCCCGCAGACCTCGCCCCGTTCCTCTCGGCGCATCTCCCGCCCAGCCGCTAAGCATTTTCAGTGTGGATATAGAGGAATGTCTGGACCACTACGGGCGTCTTCCCCTAATGAAGACGCCGTTGCAAGCCATTTTTCTGGATATCCGTCAACACTGAAAATGCTATAACCCTTCTTTCAGCGCCCTTGGATCGCTCTGTCCGGAAGATGTTGCCCGAACGCAGACAAGCGGATCTTCCTGCAGGAAGATCCGCCTCGCAAGTTCCTTGCTCCGCGCGCATGAACGGCGGTTCTGTTCTAGTACCTCGCCAGATCGCGCATCGCCTTGAAGAGATGCTCCGCCTGGGGAAGAATCTCATTCTCCAGCAGCGGCTGGTAGGCCACAAACGTGTCCATGGCGCCAACCCTCCGCACCGGAGCATCCAGATCATCGAACAGCTCTTCTCCGATCCGCGCAGCGATCTCCGCCCCATATCCCCAGCTCTTCATGTCCTCATGCGCCACCAGCACCTTGCTGGTCTTCTTCACCGATGCCGCAATCGTCTCCCAGTCATACGGGCTTAGCGTACGCAGATCGATCAGTTCAACATCCACTCCAAGCTCCCGTTCCATCCGCTCCGCCGCCTGCAGCGCCCTGGGCACCACGGCTCCATAGGTGATCACCGTCAGGTCCTTACCCGGTCTCACAATCGAAGCCTTCCCAAACGGAATCATGTACTCCGGTCCCGGATACGGCGCTCTCCCGAATACTGCCCGGTACAGGTTCTTGTGTTCAAGAAACAGCACCGGGTCATCGCAGCGGATGGCGGTCCGCAGCAAGCCGATCGCATCCAGCGCATTGGAGGGCATCACCACCCGCACCCCGGGAGTGTGGGTAAAGATGCTCTCCCCCGACTGCGAGTGATAGATGGACCCCCCCGTCAGATAACCACCCGCGGGAACGCGCATCACCAGCGGGCAACTGAACTGTCCGTTCGAGCGCCATCGCATCAGAGACAACTCATTTCGCATCTGGTGCATGGCCGGCCAGATGTAGTCAAAGAACTGGATCTCCACCACGGGCTTCAATCCGCGCACCGCCATTCCAATGGCGCGCCCGGCGATGTTCGCCTCTGCCAGCGGGGAGTTCCACACCCGATCCTTCCCAAACTCCTTCTGCAGCCCGTGCGTAACCTTGAAGACGCCACCCTTCCCCTTGAGCTTGTTTTGCTTCAGGCCGGAGTCCCGCGTAAGGTCGGCGACATCTTCGCCAAAGACGACAATCCGGTCATCCCGCCTCATCTCGTCGCGCAGGCAGTGATTGATCTGGTCCAGCATCGTATGCTCGGTGGTGCTCACAGTCGGCTTCACCGCTGTGGCAAACACCTCATCGGTCGGCTTGAGCTCCTCCGAATAAACGTGCTTCAGAATGGACTCCGGCTGCGCCAACACTGCCGACAAGGCTCTGTCGGTAGCCCGCTGCACCTCCTCATCCACCTTGCGCTCCAGCTCATTGATCCCCTCGGCATCCAGGATCCCCTCACGCAGCAGCCACATCTGCATCCGCGAGATCGGATCCTTCAGCGCGTCGGCCTGGATCTCCTCCGCACTCCGGTAGTTTGTCTCG
Organism: Acidobacteriota bacterium; assembly: GCA_021806005.1. GTDB lineage: Bacteria > Acidobacteriota > Terriglobia > Terriglobales > Acidobacteriaceae > Granulicella. The sequence continues at coordinate 18,354 of JAJZDM010000017.1, forward strand.
TCATCGGACTGCGAGTGGGAGTACAGCCGGACCACATGCGCGTGCACCAACGCCGGCCCGCGTCCCGCCCGGCAGTAAGCCACAGCCTCCTCCATCGCCGCATAGCTGGCGATCGCATCGGTCCCATCCACCTCGGCAAAGTGGAAGTTGGGGAAGTTGGCGATCAATCGGGAGATGTTCCCCCCCGGCGTATTCGTCTCTACCGGCGTTGAGATGGCATAGCTGTTGTCTTCCACAAGGTACAGCACAGGAAGCTTTTCATTCGAAGCCGTATTCAACGACTCCCAGAACTCTCCCTGGCTGGTGGACCCCTCCCCGAGCGACACATAGGTCACCTCATCGGGATAAAAGGTCACATTCTTGAACTGGCGATAGTCCATCATTTCGGGAGCTGGTCTCTTTCCAGCCTCTGGATGTCCGGACAGGTACCGTCCCGCCTCCGCACAGCCCACCGCCTGCAGGCATTGTGTCGTGGTCGAGGATGACGGTGACACGATATTCAACTGCGGACTCGTCCAGTGGGAAGGCATCTGCCGGCCCCCGCTCGCCGGATCATTCGCCGCGCCTACGGCCTGCAACAACTGATCCTCCACCGTGTTTCCCAGCGTCAGGCACAGCGCCCGGTCGCGATAGTAGGGAAAGAACCAATCATGGCCCGGCTTCAGCGCCATTCCAGCGGCTACCTGCACCGCCTCCTGCCCCGCGGCGGAGATCTGGAAAAAGATCTTCTGCTGCTTCTTCAGCTGGATCTCGCGATCGTCGGTCCGCCGCGACAGGTACATCAGCCGATAGAACTCGATTAACTGCTCGCGCCCCAGCCCCGCACGGCTGCTCTGCTTCTGGCTCTTCTCCTCGGCTCCATCGCGAGCCTCCACCAGGGTCCTTCCCCCGCCTCTCACAACTCCTGCCGGCGCACGTTCTGCTGACCTGCCTTGAAGACCATTCTTCTGTACCACAGCGAGTCTCCCCCTTCCTGAACCATCGAAGATTCTACTCACATCTACACCCTCCAGAGTAGTCCCCTTCTTTCCACAGACCGATCGGTAGCCGGAAACCGCCCAACTCCCTGGCTTCAACTCCCCTCTTCCGTCCGTCTGCCTCCAGCCCCCTCCGGCACCTATTGATTGCACTTTCTCTTCGGGTCAAACCCTCGCTCCAGTATTCTTTGCATGGAAGATATCCTGAAGATACCCTAAGGACAACCCCTTTCGATGACGTTCCTCACCGCCTCCGATCCTCATCTCACCACCTCGCTCCCCCACGACGAGCGGTTTCTGGAGCGCATCGAGGACGGTTGGCGGCTCGACCTCACCAACTTCGTCCAGAATGGCATTCCTCAAATCCTCTTCGCGCTGCTGCTGGCCTTCCTCTTCCAGTGGGTCATCGGCTTGTTCGTCAAGCGCCTGCACCGCCATGCGGACCGCCTCGTCGCCAATCATCAACGCGCCGGCCAGCTTCGCACCATGGCAGCCATCCTGCGCGCCACCTCCTTTGGCATCGCCGGCTTCTATCTCCTCACGCAGATCTTGAGCGCCCTTGGCGTCTCTCTGGGTCCCTTCATCGCCTCGGCCGGCGTCATCGGACTGGGCATCAGCTTCGGCGCCCAGTCCATCTTCAAGGACATGCTCACCGGCATCTTCATCCTCATCGAAAATCAGTACTCCGTCGGAGACGGCATCCGAATCGCCGGTCTCTCCGGAACCGTCGAAGACCTCAGCCTCCGCGTCACCCGCCTGCGCGACAGTGACGGCACGGTCCACATCATCCCCAACAGCCAGATCACCACCGTCTCCAACCTCTCCCGCGACTTCTCCGTGGGCACGCTCAACATCTCCGTGGACGCTCGCGAGAATCCCGATCGCGTCATCTCCGTTCTGCGCACCCTGGCCGACTCGCTGCGCAAAGACGAAGCCTTTCGGGATGTTGTCATCGCAGAACCCAGCATCCTCGGCGTCGACAAGATCATCGGCTATGAGGTCATCTACCCGATCAGCGTCCATGTGATGGTGAACCAGCGCGATGCGGTGATGCGCGAACTCCGCCGCCGCATCCTTCTGGCCTTCGATCGGGAAAACATCACCCTCGCCTCCACCAGCAGCACGCAGATCATCGCCACGCCCGTCCCCAACCCCGAAACTCCCCAAAGCGCGGCCACGCCTGACTGATCTCCGCCTCCTTACAGCACCTTCTCCAACTCCTGCGCACTCTCAATGGGGGGCAGGCAGGAACCTCCCCGGCAAACTACGGCCACTCCTCCCTCCCTCGCCGGCAGATAAGGCAGCGTCTCGCTCAGCGCCGGTGGCAGCGTCTCCAGTTGATCCCAGCGCAGCCGGATCACGCTACGGTTCACCGCATATCCGGCCATCGCCGCCGCCGCCAGTTCCTCCGCCCCCGCACCCTCTCCCATCACACACACCTGCACCGTCCCCTCCACCGCTCGCCGCAGCGCCAGTCCAAAGCTGGCCGCATACAAGCCAAAGTGCTCCACAATCCCGGCAAAGGTCTCTATCGTCTCCAGGGCGCGTCTTTGGTACTCATCCTCGCCGGTCAACGCCGCCAGACGCAGCAGGGCCGTCGCCGCGGTCGCATTTCCTGCCGGTGTCGGGGAGTCCTGCAACGGCTTGCGCCGCGCCGCCAGCGCCCCAATAGCGCCCCCATCCGGGATCGTGTCCCAGAACCCTCCTCCGCTCCGGTCGTAGAACCGGGCCTGCATCGCATCGGCAATCTGCCGCGCTGCATTGAAGTAGCTCAACTCACCGGTGGTCTCCCATGCATCCAGGGCGGCGTTGGCCACAAAGGCATAGTCCTCCAGCGTCCCCTGCACCCGCCTCGAGACCACGCCCTCCACAGCCGGCTCCCCGTAGGCCACCACATGCGCCATTCCGCTCTCCGCGCTCCAGGCCGTCTCCAGCACCCTGTCCAGAGACCGCAGCGCAAACGCCACCGGCTCCTTCAACCCCAACGTTCGGCCCGCTGCCAGGTACGCGGAGATGCACATGCCGTTCCATCCCGTGTACACCGTCTTGTCCACGTAAGGGGTCTGGCGCTGCAGCCTTGCAGCGTACATCTTCCGCTTGGCACTGGCCAGCACCGCATCCCTCTCTGCAAACCCCGCAGGCCCCGTCCGGTGCAGCACGTTCTTCTGCGGATGATGATGCATATCTCCCACCACCCGCAGGTCGAAGTATCTCTCCGCCGCCGCAAACTCTTCGGCCGTCAACACTGCTGCAGCCTCATCCCGCGTCCAGGTAAAGTAATCGCCATCATCCTCCAGCGAGACGTCCGCATCCTGCGACGCATAGAAACCACCCTGCTCGCGATCGCTCAACCACTCATCCATCCAACGCAGGATATCCTCGGCCACGCACCTCATCTCGGCCCCCGCCTCCAGCCCCGCAAAGCACTGTGCCGCATGGCTGTAGTTCTTCAACAACTCGCTGTTGTCATAGGCCATCTTTTCAAAGTGCGGCACCCCCCACCGCTCATCCACCGAATAGCGATGAAAGCCCCCGGCCAGTTGGTCATACATCCCGCCTGCGGCCATCTTCTCCAACGTCACCAGGGCAGCGTGCCTGGCCCGCTCCGCGTCCAGAGCTCCAACCTGGCCACCTCCGTGGCTACCCCTGCCTGCGGCGTCCATCAGCAGATCCAGAGCCCCCGGATGGGGAAACTTCGGCTGCGATCCAAACCCGCCATTCCTCGCATCGAACTGCTTCAGAATCGAATCCAGAAGCTTCTCCAGCAGCACACCGCCGGCCGCATTCCCTCCCGCCGGCGTCACCCCCAGCGCCGCTCGTCCCGAGAAGCTCTCATTATGTTCAATGGCGTGCATCACCCCGGCAGCCGTCTCTTCCACCTCCTGGCGCCGATTGGCAAAGGCATCGGCCATCGTAAGCAGTACGCGCTGAAAGCTGGGCCGCCCATAGCGCTCCTCCGGGGGAAAGTAGGTGCCGCCAAAGTAGGGTCTCCCCTCCGGGGTAAGAAACGCGGTCAGCGGCCAGCCACCCTGCCCGCTCATTGCCGCCACCGCCGCCTGATAACGCGTATCCACATCGGGCCGCTCATCCCGATCCACCTTCACGGCTACAAACCGTTCATTGATAATCTTCGCCGTCTCCGCGCTCTCATAGCTCTCGCGGTCCATCACATGGCACCAGTGGCACCAGACGGCTCCTATATCCAGCAGCACCGGCCTGTTCTCGCGCCTGGCCCTGGCAAAGGCCTCCGCTCCCCACTCATTCCACGCAATCGGCTGATGCTGCGCGGAGCGCAGGTATGCTGAGGCTGCCCTGCTCAAAGAATTCAACGGTGCTTCATGCTTGGGAGATGGATCGCTCATTGTCCCCCAGTCTAAATGCCCAGCCCAAATCCCCAACCCAACTCGGTTCTACGATCGTCAGTACCCGCATCGCCACCGTCAGCGATTCTCCCCGGCACACTCCCAACCAGTTCCCGCCCGCATCCTACTTCGCAATGGCCGTCGGATACCACTGCTCCAGATCCGCATGGAACTGTTTCAGCGCCTCCACGTTCAGATACACCATGTGTCCCGCCGGATAATACCCGAACTGCACGTTGGAAGCGATCGAAGGCGGCAGCAACATCTGCGCAATATCGTGCTCGGTGCTGAAGAACGGTGTCGCCAGGTCAAACCACCCATTTGCCGAGTACACCTTCAGGTGCGGGTTCTTCCGCATCGCATCGCCCAGGTCGATCACCGTATCCGGCATCTGCTGCGGACGCCCAAACCCCTGTCGAACGCCCGCGGGCCTATGCTTCCAGTCCCAGTCCTTGTTCACGCCCGGTCCCTGCAAATCGTAAGGTTCCGAGTCCGTATACTTCAACTCGTTCTGCAGGTAGTTGTGGAACGCGCCCACAAAGGCGCCGGAGATCCCCGTATCCGAGGGATCGAACCCCGGATTCTCACCCGCCGCATCCACATCGAACGCCTCGAACCGCGCGTCATACCGCCCCAGAATCTGGTCGTCGTCACGGAACAACTCCTTGCGGAAGTGGATCGCCGGAATTCTCAGCTTCGAGTCCTTCACATACTGCACGCTCAGCCCCGTAAACGCCGCCACCTGCTTGGCCGTCGCGTCAAAGTCCTCAGCCGACAGACCATCGCCCTGCTCCAGCGCCGTCGCATACGGGCCGCGCGCAAAGTCCCTCGCCTTCTGTACAAACTCCTGCATCGTGCCGGTGTGCGGAACCTTGTTGTAGTACCAGGCAATCGCCGCATAGCTCGGCAGGTAATACTCCGGACCCAGGTCATATCCCGGGCTCATCACGTTATAGTTCAGGATCGACGACAGCAGCACCACGCCGTTGAACTCGATCCCATCCTCATTCAGCGCCGCCACCAGCGCCGCCGACCGTGGCGTCCCATAGCTCTCGCCAAACAAAAACTTCGGCGAGTTCCATCGGTTGTTGATCGTGATGTAGCGCGTAATGAATCTCTCAAACGCTTTCACATCTTCATCCACACCCGCAAAGTCCTTCACCGTTCCCTTGCCCGCCAGGCGCGAAAACCCCGTCAGCGGCGCGTCGATAAACACCAGATCCGTCTTGTCGATCAAGCTGTACTGGTTCGGCACCACCGTAAACGGCGCCGGCCCGGTAGCCTTCGGGCTCTCCGTCACCACCCTCACCGGCCCCACCGACCCCATATGCAGCCACAAGCTCGCCGACCCCGGCCCACCGTTATAGAGAAACGTCACCGGCCGCGTACCTGGCGCAGCACCGTCCTCCGTATACGCCACATAGAACATCGTCCCAATCGGCTTGTCTGCTTCATTCTTGATCAGGAGCGTCCCCGCGGTCGCCGTGTAGTGTACCGTCCGCTCACCTGCCGTCCAGTCGTGCCGGGTCTCTACCTTTACTTCCGCCGGCACAGGCAGCGCGCCATCATCCTTCGTCTCCGGCTGCGTCTTCTCAGCTTGTGCATCAGGACTGTGCCGCTGCTGCGCGTCCTGCGCATATGCGTTCGGCAACGACATCATCCAACCCGTCAGCGCCAACGCCGAAACTCCAGCCACGCGCAACCCGCCTCGGAAACCTCTCGCCATCCTGTTCAAGGAGCACCTCCTGAAGACCTGAAGATCTGTTGCTGCAAATGCCGTGCCTCGCAGATGCAGTGACTGTTGATACGACCCTATACGAGTGCCCCACACCAAAAGTCTCGCTCCGGTCGCAACCATCGCTCCCGGTCCCGCGCCAGGGCTTGTAGAGCATCACCTCCTGCCGGCAAAGGTTATGCGAAGATAAGCGCAGGCCATGAGCACGCTGCAGCCAACCGAGACCCTCTCCGACCTCCTTCATCGCGTCTTCGGCCACGGTGCCTTCCGCGCACACCAGCAGCAGGTCTGCGAGACTGCGTCCGCCGGCCGCGACCTTCTCCTGGTCATGCCCACCGGAGCCGGCAAGAGCCTCTGCTACCAACTTCCCGCACTCGCCCGCCGTTCCTCCGGCAGCGCCGGCGCCGCGCTGGTCATCTCCCCGCTCATCGCCCTCATGGACGACCAGGCCTCCAAACTCTCTGTCCTTGGCCTGCGCGTCGCCCGAGTGCACTCCGGCCTCTCCCGCGACGAAGCCCGCCAGGCCTGCCGCGACTATCTCTCCGGCGACCTCGACTTTCTATTCATCGCCCCCGAACGCCTCCGCGTCCCCGGCTTTCCGGAGATGCTGGTCAAGCGCAAACCCTGTCTGGTCGCCGTCGATGAGGCGCACTGCATCTCCCAGTGGGGCCATGACTTTCGCCCCGATTACCGCACTCTGGGCCAGTATCTACCCGCCCTGCGCCCCGCTCCCATCCTCGCCCTCACCGCTACGGCAACCCCCACGGTTCAGCGCGATATTATCGTCCAGCTCGGCCTCCAGGACCCCGCCGTCTTCATCACTGGCTTTCGCCGTCACAACCTCGCTGTGGAGGTCGTCGAACTCTCCAAGCCCCAGCGCGCCGGCTTCGCCACCCAAATCCTCCAGACACCAGGCTCCCTTCCAGCCATCGTCTATGCCCAGTCCCGCCGGGACGCCGATGAGTTGGCCTCCACGCTGCACCAGCACTTCCCCACCGCCGCCTACCACGCCGGTCTGGACCCAGCCACCCGCGACAAAGTGCAGCGTGCCTTCCTGTCCGGAAGGCTGGAGGTCGTCGTCGCCACTGTGGCCTTTGGCATGGGCGTCGACAAAGCCGACATCCGCACCGTCATCCACGTGGCCCTCCCAGGATCGGTGGAGGCGTACTACCAGGAGATCGGCCGCGCCGGCCGCGATGGCCTTCCCTCCCGCGCCATCCTCCTTCACGGCTTCGCCGACCGCCGCCTCCAGGAGTTCTTCCTGGAGAAGAACTACCCCCCCACCTCAGACCTCGAGCGCGTCGCCGAATCCCTCCCGGCGGAGTTCACCCCTGTGGACGTGCTGCACAACGCTCTGGTCAAAAAGCGCCTCGCCATCGACCGCGAGACCCTCGACCGCACCATCGAGAAGCTTCTCATCGCCGGCGTCTGCCATATGGATATCAACGGCGATGTTCGCCGGTTAGCAGACCAACCCGCCGGGCAGAAGAACCAGGCAGCGTGGAAGTCCGCCTATGAGACCCAGGTCGCCATTCGCCGCGCCCAGGTAGACAGCATGATCGCCTTTGCGGAGTCCACCACCTGCCGCATGACCAGCCTGGTTCAGCACTTCGGCGATACCACGGACCGGCTCAAACCCTGCGGCCTGTGCGACATCTGCAACCCCGCCGCCGGCGGAGCCGCCAACGCTGCTCACCAGCCCGGTCCAACCGAGCGCCGCTGGCTGCTCCAGATCCTCTCCACCCTGGAGCAGCGCAGCACCTCTACCGGCAAGCTCTTCACCGAACTCAACCTGGCCAGGGACCGCAAGACCTTCGATGCCCTCCTGGACGGCCTCGCCCGGTCCGGCCTCCTCACTCTCACCAATGAGACCTTCCACACGGATGACAACCGCGACATCACCTATCGAAAGGTAACTATCACCCACGACGGCAGGACCGTGGTCTCTAACGGTGAAGACGCAGCCCTCGACACCGTCTGGCTGCGCAGCGCCATCCCGGAAGCCTCCCGAAAGAAGAGAGCGCCCGCCATGAAATCGGAGGGCGGGAGACGAGCCGGCACCAGGCACAACAGCTCTGGACTCACGAACTCCGGGCATGCCGACTCCGGGCCGAGCCACCCATCCTCGCAGGAGCCCGGCCCCCTCACCCCCGCGGCCGAACATCTCCTCCGTCACCTCCGCAACTGGCGCACCGAGACCGCTCGCCCCAGCGGAACCCCCGCCATACTCATTCTGCCCGACCCCGTCCTGCGCTCCATCGCCGTCCATGCTCCACAGACCCTCACCGCCCTCCATGCTGTTCCCGGCATCAGCTCCGCCAAAGTCGATCGTTACGGCCCAGAGCTGATCGCCATCTGCCGCGGCCAGCAGTATCCCATCTCCAGCACAGCCCCTCGAGATCCCGGCACGGATCATCTGGACGCACGCCCCACCCAACCCCCTTCCGCCCCGGCGTCGGCAAAACGCCGCCTGCCATCGCTCGTTCCCGCGACCTCCGCCAAGCCAGAGCCCTCCCGCAAAGCCGCAGAGCCTTCCTCTCCTTCGGCCTTACCGCAGGCCCGGCCAACCGCTGCCCCGCGCGCCCCAACAACACCTCAGTCCGCCGAGCTCACCCCGACACAGCTCACCCTTGAAGCACGCCTCAAGGACTGGCGCCGCGACGCAGCCAGGGCAACCGGCCTACCCACCTTCTTTATCCTCTCGGACACGGTGCTGCACAGCATCGTCCTCAGCAAGCCCGGATCCCTGCAGGCCCTGGCCTCCGTTCGCGGTCTCAGCCGCGACAAGATCTCCCAGTTCGGCCCCACCCTCCTCGAACTCTGTCGCGCCGAATAGCCGGTAAGAGAACCTTCGGCAAGCACTCCTCTCCTACAAACCCCTGCATCAGACGATAATCACCCTATGGACACCACTTCCTTCGGAATCGCCATCATGGCGGCCGGCAAAGGCACTCGCCTGAACTCCCGCCGCCCTAAAGTCCTGCACGAGATCGGCGGCCAGGCACTGCTGCTGCACGTCATCGCCGCCGCCAGAGTCCTCGTCCCCGCTACGCAGATCTACTGCATCATCGGCCACCAGGCGGAGGCGGTCCGCGCCGCCGCAGCCTCCACTGGCGTTCACTTCGTCCTCCAGCCGGAGCAGCTCGGCACCGGCCATGCCATGCAGCAGCTTCGCCAGCACCTCGCCACGAGTCACCAACCCGCTCCGGAGAACCTTCTCGTCCTCTCCGGCGACGTCCCCCTCATCCAGCCCTCCACCCTCCAGGCCCTCTGCGGCTTCCACCTCGCCGAGCGCGCGGCCATGACCATCCTCAGTGCCGTACCGCCCAACCCCACTGGCTACGGCCGCGTCCTCCGTGTCTCGGACGCTTCGCCGGAGGTTCAGGCCATCGTCGAACAGAAGGCCCTCACCGCGGCCCAGCTCTCCGCCCCGGAGATCAACTCCGGTATCTACTGCTTCCGCACCTCTGCGCTCTTCGCGCACCTTGACGCCCTTACCCCCAACAATGCCCACGGCGAGCTGTACCTCACCGACGTCGCCGCTCTGCTCGTCGCGCAGCACGAACGGGTCGTCGCCCTACGTTCCGCCGGCCCGGTCGAAGAGGTGCTCGGCGCCAACACCATCGAGGAGATGATGCACCTGGACGCCGCCATGCGCCTGGCCACCGCTCGTCGCCTTATGGCTCTGGGCGTCACCATCTTTCGCCCCGAGACCTCGACCATCGACGCCACCGTCCAGATCGGCCCGGACACCATCCTCCAGCCCTTCGTTCAACTGCTGGGCAACACCCGGATCGGCTCCAACTGCCGCATCGGATCCTACAACGTGCTGGAGAACACCCAGCTTGGGGATAATGTTCTGATTCGCCCCAACTGCGTCATCGCAGACGCTACCATCGGGAACGACGCAAAGCTGGGCCCCTTCTCCCATCTCCGTCCCGGAAGCCAGATCGGCGAAGAGGCCCACATCGGCAACTTCGTCGAAACCAAGAACACCAGGGTCGGACGCAGGTCCAAGGCCAACCACCTCGCCTATCTGGGAGACTCCACCCTGGGCTCCGACGTGAACATCGGCGCCGGCACCATCACCTGCAACTACGACGGAGAAAAGAAGTACCCCACCACCATCGGCAATGGAGCCTTTATCGGCTCCAACTCCACGCTGGTCGCCCCCATCACCATCGGCGACACAGCCTACGTTGCCGCCGCATCCTGCATCACAGAAGAAGTCCCTGCGGACTCCCTGGCGCTCGGACGCAGCCGTCAAGTCAATAAACCGGGATGGGTCAGCGCCCGCAAGCAATCGGCAAAACGCTGCGACTGAACCGAAGGGAGCCATCCCAAAAACAGGATCCAGCATCACCATCAGCAACGGAACCAGCAATGACGTACCAGGAGGAGTCAGGATGCCCTTCAGGACCCCGGAACCGCTCTCGGCCGCTCAGTTGCAGGCCTCGCTCGCCAACCTGCCCGCATGGAAGGTGGAGAACGGCGAACTGGCAAGAACCGCCGTCTTTGCAGACTTCCAGCGGGCCATGGAGTTCGTCAACCAGGTAGCTGGCCTGGCGGAGGCCGCCGGCCACCATCCTGACATCGACATCCGCTACAACAAAGTTCGTCTCGGCCTCACCACGCACGATGCCAGAGGAATTACCCAGAAGGATATACACCTCGCTCTGGAGATTGAAAGAAATTTACAAACTTGATGCCGCCAGGGCTGGACATCCCCGTCCGGATATGTGCTATATTCTTTTTAGCGTAGATTTCTCCCAAAGAGCATATCTCGCGAAAGTTTCTCGAGCGTCCTCAATCCTCGAGAGTAAGTTGCGTCACTGGCCTCCCGGCACGGACAAAGCACCGTTCGTGCCGTCTTTTTTTTAATCCGTGTCCTGCACGGCGACCCTTCCACCACGGCCTGCTGAAACCTACAACTCATTCATCCTTATAAGTTTATCGACGCAGGATCACAGCCTTCGTGGCGCTGCTGGCGCCTCCACAAGCACATCCAGGCCAAAATCGGGGGCTCTGCCGAACCCCGGCGCCATGCCATCCGGATAATTCCGAGGTGGCCCCGCCAACGTCCTTTCGGGGAAAAACTCCCAATCCTGGAAGCAATCGGCATCCACTACGCAATCACATAGGCAAAAACTCTGAGCCCATCATTTTCCATACCTGGAACCCTCCCCGTTGGTAGATAGAGCGCATCACGGCACTGGAAGCAGGGTAACGGTTCTCTCACTGGAGCGACCCCGTCGCCTGGCCGGATCTGCGCATCAGGCGGGGGTATACTGTAAACAGTTCTTTGCTTGCCCAAGGGAACGTTAGTACCGGCCTCAAAAATGGGGGGGCGTCACGGTTTCGACGGGATCACTTGCGGCAGAGAGGCATGCCGGGGTGTGGACACCCGTAATCGCTCACAAAACTATAAGTGCCGAACCTCAATTCGCGCTTGCTGCTTAATTAATTAGGTAGCCGATCGCTCAGGCTTCGCCTACGGGCCTGTACCGATCGTCGCACTGTAGGCTGGTCCGATGGTGTTCCGCCTGTACGCCGAGGACGAGATCGATCAGGCTGGTGGCAGACGCATCTTTGTCCGTTCCAAGCGTCCGCTACGAGACAAAAGCGAACTGGAAAAAGCATGAAGGCTCTCTGTTGAAGGTTTTTTCGGACGCGGGTTCGACTCCCGCCGCCTCCACCAACCTATCTTATTGATTTTGCCTTAGTTATTAGCGAGAATGAGAGTTTGCGTGTGGAATACGTGTGTGAAAAATCACTTGGAGGAGTCAGGCGAAAATCCGCCGCCTCCACTAATTCACGTTCACCCTCTGAATGATGGGCGATCCAGACAAAGATTGCTCTGACGAGATGCTATGCCGTGCACTTCCGTTCGCCCATCATTCAAAGAACGAACCCATTTCACTAAAGCACATCCACTGGATACTGCAAAGGCAATGCTGGGGGATAACCGTCCGACGGTCTATTCGCTATTCAAGCTACGAACTCGAACCACTATCCTCGACGGCAGCGCTGGGCACGGGTGATCGACTTCTTCGGGCGCTTCGCGATAGCGAAAGGTGATGTCTTCCACTTTATAAAGTCCCCTGCCGAGATTCTCATTTCCGCGGGTCTCGCCAGGGAGAAATACAGTGTCGCCCACTCTTGGAATTGCGGTAGCCTCTGTTAGTGGAACAAGATTGATTCCACATTCATAGTCGCAGTGTCCGAACTCCAGACACCCGTGCCCCACGCTCTGTGGTTCCCGTGCTTTCTTCGCATCTTTGTACAGTTTTGTCGTGGAAACGGCGAGAGTGGGTATGCCGACGATTGCAATGATGTCCGCGACTAAGCTGATCGGATCGGGCCATTGGAAAGTCATACCCAAAATGTACGCCTAAGCGCCGCGTGTCCCGCCAAGAAACCCGCGTGTGCATTACGTGTGCGGATACCGCGTTTTTGGCGTCCTGTGCGGATTGTGCGGAGTTGAAAACACAATAACTTATTTAGAATGAGCGGGGCTGCATATTTCGACTCCCGCCGCCTCCACCAACTCTAACTAGTCTGCTGCCAACAGGTTAGTCCATCAGACGAAGACATCCTTGAGCGACTGGATGTGCACGGCGCCCGAAACTCGCTCTGCCGGCCCAGCGGTGATCTTCCGCGTGCCGAGAGAGGGTCGCATGTCAGAACTGCACGCGCAGGTCGCCGAGATCCTGATCATCGCATCTGTCGGCTTGACGACGGTCGGCATTTCGCGCTCTTCGAAACGAATATCCTTCGGTCCGTAAAGTACCTCTCGCGCATCTCCTCTTCTCCATCATCAGCGCATGATGTAGCCGCCATCCACCGAAATGGACTGCCCTGTCACATAACTTGCGGCATCGCTCGAAAGCCACAGGACTGCATCCGCAATCTCTTCGGGGCGGCCAACCCTCTTCATCGGAACACTCTGTTCCATCGCTTTCATAGCATCGCCCTGCCCGCTTGCCACCATCTGATCGACCATCGGCGTCCAGATCAGGCCTGGACACACGGCATTGATGCGGATGCCGCGAGCAGCATACTCAAGTGCCGCGCTCTTGGTGAAGCCGATGACTCCATGCTTGGCCGCGTGATAAATTCCACGTTCCGCGCCTCCCACAAGTCCGCCGAGCGACGAGCAATTGACGATCGCGCCGGTACCCTGTTTGCGCATCTGTCGCAGCTCAAATCTCATGCAACTCCACACGCCGCGCAGGTTGATTGCCATCACACGGTCATAGTCGTCGCGGGTTGTGTCGGCTGTCTCTGCCAGCAGATTCTGAACACCAGCGTTGTTGTAAGCAACGTCAAGTCGTCCGAAGACGGCGACTGTTCGCTCAACCATCGCTTCGACCTGAGCGTCATCGGAGACATCGCACCCGATGGCCAAGGTCTTGTAACCTTGCACACGGAGTTCGTCGGCAACGGTTCGCGCCGCTTCTTCATTCCAGTCCGCCACCACTACGGAGGCGCCGGACCTCGCGAAGGCTTTCACCGTTGCAAGACCCAGGCCCGAAGCGCCTCCGGTAACCAGTGCCACTTTGTCTTCAAAAGAAAGGCTCATTCCATGTACCTCAAAGCTTTGAAGAGGGTGTAACCCCCTTATCTGCTTCTGCTCGTCGTTTCACCGCCAACCTCAGCTACCCTTTGCATGGACGCGTCCTTCAAACACCTCTCTCACAACCGGAAGAGCGGAGAACACATTCGGCCATCCAGCATAGAAGGCGAGCTGTGTCAGCACCTCGGAAGCCTCGCTTTGCGCTAAGCCGTTATCCATAGCTCGATTCAGGTGATAGGAAACCTGTGCGACTTGACCCGATGCGATCAAGGCGCTCACCGTTACCAGGCTGCGGTCCCGCGGCGCAAGCCCCGGGCGAAGCCAGAGATCACGGAATAGCACCTCCGTGGTGTACTGCACCACGCCGGGCGCGACTCCACCGAAGCTCTGTTCCACACTCGCGGCACGCTGCATCTCGGCAGCCTCATTCAAGGGCAGAAGATCGCCTGAAGCCTCAGGCAGTTGATCGGCGCCGACCCCTCGCGTGTGAAACACCTGCCTGGCGGTGGCCACCGCCGTCACTGCGTTCTCCCAGCCGGAGTAGAAGGCAAGATGCGTGATCATCTCGGAGATCTCGCCCGGTTTCACACCGTTATCGACCGCAAGATGCATATAGTCCTTCATCTCGACCGCCTGGTTCCGTGCGATCAAAGCTGCGAGCGTCACGATACTGCGATCCCGCGGCGAAAGTCCGGGACGCTTCCAGACCTCTCCGAACAATCGGCTTTGCTCGTAGTGTTCCAAACCCGGAGCGACAGCGTGAATGTCGGCGCTCATCACTCTTTCGGTCGCTGTGTCGGTTTTGCTCATCACTGTTTGTTGCTCCTTTTCAGTTCAAACCGGGATCGAAAACTGCGTGACCACGTCTGTCCGGCGAAGATTCTTCCTCGGCATCATCCGTGTTTCTCCGGCTATCGGTTGGTCATCTGCTCAAGCGCCGCAGGGTAGCGATCTCCGTACACCGAAATCTTCGCGATGGCGGTATCCAGCGCTTTGACATCCTCCAGACTCAGTTCCACAGATACCGCTCCAATATTCTCTTCCAGGCGCTCAAGTTTGGTTGTGCCTGGAATTGGAACGATCCATGGCTTCCGCCCCAGAAGCCAAGCCAGCGCGATCTGCGCAGGCGTTACCGCTCTCTGCGCCGCAAATGAAGCGATCAGATCGACCAGAGCACGATTCGCCTTCAGTGCTTCCGGTGCGAAGCGCGGGAAACTGCCACGATTATCCTCGGGGTCGAACCGCGTGTCTTCGTGTATCGTACCGGTAAGAAATCCCTTGCCCAGCGGGCTGAAGGGAACGAAACCTATCCCAAGCTCTTCGAGAGCCGGAACAATCTCTTCTTCCGGGCGCTTCCACCAAAGCGAGTACTCACTCTGAAGCGCCGTGACGGGCTGAACCGCGTGCGCGCGGCGGATTGTCGGAGCGCCTGCCTCCGACAATCCGAAGTGCCTGACCTTGCCTTCCTGCATAAGGTTCTTGACGGCTCCAGCCACATCTTCGATGGGCACATCTGGATCGACACGATGCTGAAACAGCAGATCGATGGTGTCGATGTTGAGCCGTTTGAGTGAGCCTTCAACGCTTGCTCTGATAGATTCCGGGCGGCTGTTCAGGCCAACGGGATGGGGCTCCCTGTCGGAGTCAATCTGAAACCCGAACTTCGTGGCAATCACCACTTGGTCTCGCACCGGTGCGAGAGCCTCGCCCACCAACTCTTCATTCAGGTATGGACCATAAACCTCGGCTGTATCGAAGAACGTGATTCCACGTTCAACCGCGGCCCGCATCAGGGCGATCATCTCCTTTCTGGTGCCGGATACCGCGCCGTGCCCTGGGCTCAATCGCATACAACCGAGTCCCAAAGCCGAAACCTCGAGACCGCTCTTTCCCAATGTGCGTGTTTGCATGGCATTCCTCCAGGTGCGGCATTTCGGATGGAAGTCGCTCAGAGTCGATCCCGTCTCGCGCTCAATCGTGCCGCCATGTGACGGACCAATGTTCGTCGGGGTTGGCAGAGCGGATCACCAGGCGGCCGTCTCCGGTGAACTGATAGATGCGAGGTAGATCCTTTCCAACCAGCAGGTCGCCTGTATTCGAACCCTGTACGTGGTGGGTTAGCGTGTGCGTAGCCTGATCGATGTCATACGTACCGAAAGATGCTTCGTACCCGGCGCGAACATATTGATTGTTCAGATCCTGCTGACTCTTGGAATACATCAGTTGTACGGATACATGGCCGTCTCTCGTGTAGATCAGCATCCCCACGGGTTGCGGCATGCTTGTGTCGCCCACCTTCGGATCTGCCGAATCGATGCGCACCAGATTCCAGGCCCCAATAAGCTTCTCTCGGTCTGACGCCCCTTGCTTCTTTGCGGACTGCGCCGAAGAGAGACTGATCGTTGCAGCAACAACTGCCAAGGCCGCTAGATGCAGGGCTTTCATTCCATCTCCTCTCCAAGGACGGCGACTCAGCGGCCGACCAGTTGTTCATGGAACTTCGGATAACGTGCCCCCTCAAGCTTGACCTTTGAGGAGGCGTCTTCAAGTACGTTGACATCTTCGGGCGACAGCGCAACTTCGACCCCGCCCAGATTCTCTTGGAGACGTTCAAGTTTGGTTGTGCCCGGGATCGGAACGATCCATGGCTTCTTGGCCAGCAGCCAGGCAAGTGCGATCTGTGCCGGCGTAACCCCTCTCGCCGCGGCAAACGATCGGATGACATCGACCAGTGCCTGATTCGTTTTGCGGTTGTCTTCGCTGAACCGAGGTATGGTGCTCCGGAAGTCCGTGCTGTCAAACTTCGTACCTGCATCCATCTTGCCCGTCAAAAAGCCTTTGCCAAGGGGACTGAATGGGACGAAGCCGATTCCAAGCTCTTCCAGGGTTGGAATAACGGTCGTCTCTGGTTCGCGCCAGAACAAGGAGTACTCGCTTTGCAAAGCTGCCACAGGCTGAACGGCATGGGCTCTCCGGATGGTCTGGGCGCTCGCCTCCGAGAGGCCAAAATGCTTCACCTTGCCCTGCTGGATCAACTCCTTCACAGCGCCGGCAACATCCTCAATGGGGACGTCCAGATCGACGCGGTGCTGGTAAAACAAATCGATCGCTTCGACCCTGAGCCTCTTGAGGGATGCCTCGGCCACCTGCCGGATGTGCTCGGGACGACTATTGAGCGCGCTCCATCGATCGCTGTCGCCGGGATTAGGCGCCCATCCGAACTTCGTCCCGATCACGACATTGCCGCGATACGGCGCCAGAGCTTCACCGACCAGTTCCTCGTTCTGCAAGGGACCATAGACCTCGGCGGTATCGAAAAATGTGACACCGCGTTCCACCGCAGCATGGAGCAGAGAGATCATCTCCTGCTTGTCTTTGGCCGGTCCATAGGACCAGCTCATTCCCATGCAACCGAAGCCCAGCGCAGAAACTTCAAGACCACCCTTGCCCAGCTTTCGCGTCTCCATTGGCTCTCATCCTCTCCGCTCAATCGCTCTCAGGGCTGCGTCACTGCTTGATATACCGTGCTCTCTACAGGGTGTAGCCTGGCTTCTTGTAGAGCTTGTCTTCGTTACCGACGATCTCTGCGTGATAGACCTTCGTTGCCCAGTCGCTGGCCGCGATCTCTTCGAACGCCACGGACACGGATTCGGGACCATAGTTCAGCGTTTCCGTTACGCTCTTCGTAATCGCTTCCGCAAGTTGTGTCTTTTGCCGTTCCGACTTTCCGGGCCACAGCTTCACGATGACGTGCGGCATAGAACCTCTCCATTCGGCGCTGCCTTCGGGCCTCAGTCCCCTGTCGCAACGTCCACCTGTCCAGAATGGACCTGTTCGAAGACTTTGAGAATCCCGTTTAATGTGCATGCGGTTATGAGTACAATTCACAAATGCTGCCGAGCGACCTTAGCGCCCTTGCCACTTTCCTGGTCGTAGCCGAAGAACGTAGCTTCACACGCGCTGCAAAGCGTCAGGGCGTCTCGCCTTCAGCGGTGAGCCATAGCATGCGGACCCTCGAAGAAGAGATCGGTGTAAGGCTGCTGGCCCGGACCACACGGAGTGTGGCGCTGACGGAGGCCGGGGAGCAGCTTCTCGTTCGGTTGAGGCCAGCCCTCGTTGAAGTCGGCGAGACGATCGAGCAGATTTCTGGACAGCGTGACAAAGCTGCCGGGCGTATACGTCTGCTGCTGCCACGCCTTGCCGTCCGCTCCGTGCTCGCGCCCAGGCTTGGCAAGTTGAGCCGTGAATACCCCGAGATCATTCTTGACGTCACCACAGATGACAGTCGCCGGGACATCGTTGCCGAGGGCTTCGACGCGGGCATTCACTTTGGCGAGTACATTCAAAAAGACATGATCGCCGTTCGCGTCTCCCCTGATCATCGCGCCGCCATTGTCGGATCTCCCGCCTACTTTGGTACCCATCCTCGGCCGAAGGCGCCTCGTGATCTGTTGCATCACCACTGCATTAACTTCCGCCACGGCTCGGCTGGCCTATACCGGTGGGAGTTTGAAAAGGGGAAGAAGTCTCACTCCGTGGCTGTCAACGGGACGCTCATCGTCGACGATCTCGAACTCGTCATTCGCGGCGCCGTAGAGGGAGTCGGCCTGGCATTCGTTGCCGATCAGGAGATCTCCTCGGAACTCAAGGACGGACGTCTGGTCCGGGTACTCCAGGATTGGTGCCAACCCTACCCTGGCTTCTTCCTCTACTACCCAAGCCGGAGACAGCAGACCGCGGCTCTCTCTGCGCTGGTCAGCATTCTTCGAGTGTGAAGCGTTGCTGTTTCGCCCATCTGAGCGAGCCGTTGGCCTGCATGAATAGGCGCATCTTGATCCTGCTCGTCTGCCAGTTCCGGGGTGCGGGCACAGCGTTCGAGTTAGCGCTTTACCTCCCGCTAGCATGCACGACGAACCTCCGTGGGATCCTTGCCGCCCTCCTGCCCCCGCAGCCCCTTGTCCCTCTACCGGTTATTTTTTCACCCACAGGTGATTATTTTTTCACCTATCTTTCCCCGTACTCCACTCTCAACATCTCCCCCAAATCCTCACCGCAGCCCGCAACTCATTCATCTTCCATGCCATAAAAACATTCAGCCGGAACCATACAACTTTGGCACGCCGCTTGCTCTTATCCCAGATGTCGGACGCAACTGAAAAACACATCGAGGTGATTCTCATGGCAATCTCCAAGAAGTCTATCGTCAAGCCCTCCGCTACCAGGAAGCCCGCCAAAGCTCAGCCCATCCGCTCCGCCAAGAGCCCGGCCACGGCAGCCGGCAATATGGTCACGGCCATGCGCGTCGCCAAGGCCCAGGTGCTGGCCCGCAACATCTTCTAGCTCTCGCGCCCCGGGATCGTCCTCCCACTCCGGCGAAGCTACCAACCTTCCATCCGCAGGCCCCGTTCGCCCGCACACTTCAAGCTTCACCCCGTCGCCGCGTCACAAATTCAAATCGAGGAGAACAACCATGGCCGTCCTGTCCAAGAAGTCCATTACCAAGTCCACCGCCAGCAAGAACTCCAAAGCCAGCGCCACCAAGGCTCCCAAGTCCGCCAACAGCAAGACCGTTCCAGCCAGCAAGATGGAAACCGCCATGATGAAGTGGTAGCCATCGCATCGTCTCCACCCGCAAACTTTCCGAGCGGTGGCTCTCCGGCCACCGCTCTCTTTTTCTACCGCAGCATCGCCCTGAGCCCCGTCCATCACCACACGTGCGCGCGCACCACATCCGCCAGCACCTCCGCCGCACGCGCGGCCAGGCTCCTCCGCCCCCCAAACACCTTCGCGACACCGGCCGTACCCACCTCCAGCCCCGCCGTCTTCGCCGGCAGCATCAGCCGCGCGCTGTAAAAGGTGGGCGGTGCAATCCCCACGTACCTCTGCGTCCCAAGCAAACCCCTCGGGAGCCTCGCCGTCTCGCCCTCCAGCGGAGTCAATCTCAGCCGCACCACGGAGAACCCTCCCGGGGGAGCCAGCGCCACCTCATCTCCGGTCCTGATCCGGCTTATCTCTCCGGCCGGAAGAAACACCCGCACCCTCCGCCGCACCTCACCACCCTGCCCACTCCCGGCCAGCATCAGCAGCGGCTCGCCTGAACCCACCCACTGCCCCACCATCCAGGCTGGCCGCCGGGTCATCACCCAGCCATTCACTGGAGCCCGCACCACCAGCATCCCGGCCGCCTCTTCGGCCAGCGCCCGCGACCTCCGCGCCTCTTCCTCAGCGGGTGCAGCAGATCCAATCGAACGCCCCGCCACCTCTGCATCGAACGCATCAAAGCGCGCCTCTCCCGTCGCGGCCTTTGCATTGGAACGCATCGTCCCCACCTCCATACTGGACATCCCCAGCAGCGGCTCACCCCTCCGCACCTCCTCCCCCTCCTGCACATACACCGCCTTCACCCGCCCATCCACCGCCGCATGCAGCGTCACCGGGTCCGCCGCCTCCACCACAAAGTACGCACTCTCCCTGTCCCGCAGGAGCGGCACAAACAGCACCGTCATTACCACGGCCATAACGCCCATCGTCCCTGGCCTTCGCCAGAGCTTGCTGTGTAGATGCATCGCAATCAGGCGCTTCAGTACCCCAGCCAGGGACCGCAGCCGCGACCGGAAGATCGCCAACCCCAGCGCCCCCGCAGGAATCAGGGCGAACTCCGCCAGCAGCCGCGACGTGAGGTTATAGGAGAAGCGCACCACGACGAACAGCATCATGTAGCTGTAAGCGCCGGAGATGACCGCATAGGCAGCAAACAGTGCTACCCTCCGCCGCGGAACCGCCGGAACCTCCACCGGCAGCCGCAGCACACTATTCTGGAACCAGGTCGAGGCAAAGTTCGTCGAGCGCTCCTTGAGGTCTGGAATCCCAAGAATCTCGGTCAACAAATAATATCCATCCAGTTTGAGCAGCGGATTCAGATTCAACACAATCACCGCCAGCCCGGTAATCAGAATCACCTTGTACGCCAGGTCATGCTCCCACGCCCCAGCCTGAGTGTTCATCCAAATCAGCATGGCCAGTCCACACAACACCATCTCGATCCAGATTCCGGCGATGATCGTCGCCAGCCGCTGCAACCTGGTCGCTGAAACCCATGTTTCCGTTACATCCACAAAAAAAGCCGGCGCCAGATACAGGAACATCAGTCCCATGCGGTGAACCTCGCCACCATAGTGCTTGCAGGTCAACCCATGTGCCGACTCGTGGATGAAGCCCAGCACGAACAGCAGCACCCAGAACTCCACAAAGTCCAGAAACGTCTTCTGGGTAAAGTTGTAGTAAAGCGGGATGTCGGCCCCAAAGTCCTTCCACTTCACCACAAACACCACGGCCTCCAGGGAAAACAGGAGCACCGCCGCAAGCACGCACCATCGGCTGTAGATCAGCCCGCCTGCCCATCCGTCCAACCAGGTCAGATAACGGTCCGGATCCCAGGCGGAGAAACTGAGGTGCGCCAGGTCGATCTTCGCTCTCCTTCTGGCTCTTCGTCCGCGCTCTGCCATCAGCCTGGCGCTATAAGCCAGATTCTTCTCTTGCGCCGTCTTGAACCAGAAATCCGTCTCATCCAGGCTCGTGGCGAACTCCTCCACCTCGCGCGCCGTCAGCGTTCCGTTGCAGCTCTGGTTGAACGCCTGCGCAATCTCCTCATAACTCCTCACCCCATCAAAGAGCTGCGCCAGTTGCCACTGCGACGGCTGAAAGCGAAAGAACGTCCCCTTGCTGCGCTGCAACACGCCCACCACCGGCTCGCCATCCAACGTATCCTCTCGCGTCACCAACTCAGGATCCAGCCGGGGCGGCCGCGCCCGTGAGAGCCGCGCCCTGGGAATCTCCGGAAGCGCCGCATCCAGCGCCTCACTCAGATTCATCGCTCCGCCCTCACCTGCATCGTCATCCCCGGCCTCAACCGCGGAGAGGGATCCACCACCTCCCCAATCACCTGCACGCTTCCGCTGGCCGGGTCCACCACCGGGCTCACCCGGTACACCCTCCCTCGCTGTCGCAGGCCAGGAATGTCCGGCGAAGACAACCACAGCCCTGCCCCGCGCTCAAAGGCCGCCATCTCCGCTGCCGGCACCGTAAACAGAACCCGCAACGGAGCCACCGCTGTCAGCCAGAACAACACATCTCCAGTCTTCACCTCCTGCGCCATCCTCAGCGTCCGCCGTCCCACCACTCCAGCAAACGGAGCCACAATCCGGGTCTCGGCCAGTTGCAGATTGGCAGCAGCCAGAGACGCCTCCGCAGCCTGCTCCTCGGCTTGATACCGCGCCACCTCGTCCCTGGTCTCTGCCAGCTCATACTTGGTGTGCTCCCAGTTTTCGGTGCTCAGGATCTTGTCGGCCAGCAGCGCATCCGCTCGCTGCAGATCCGCCGTCACCACCATCTGCTGCGACTGCCACTCCTTCACTTGCGCCTTCAGCGAGGCCACCTTGGCCTCCTGCTCCGCGCAGGCCACCTTCATCTCCCGATCATCCAGCATCGCCATCACCTGGCCGCTCTGCACCTGATCCCCGATATCCACAAGAATCTCGGTCACACGGCCGTCGCGTTCCGCCGCCACATCGGCCTGCTCCGCAGCTACCAGCGGCCCGGTCGTATGGAAGCCGCTCTCCTCTGCGGCGCCTGTTGCAGCAGCCCTGGGCCTCGCCCCCTCCGCCGAACTCACCTCCATCCGCTGCGCCTCAGCAACCGCCTCCTGGCTCGGCCGTGGATTACAGCCGCACAGCCCGACTCCGGCCGCAAAAACCGCAGCCATCACACCGCCCGCCTTTGCTCCTGCCAAACTCCACGCGCTCTTCATCGCTCACCAGCCAATCCAGTTCCACATCCTCTGCCAGGCCCACAACGCCGGCTTGCGCAGCAGCACATACCCTGCTGGCCGCAGGCCAACATAGATCTTCCCCTCCCCGCTCATACCCGACCGTAGCGTCGCCTCGTAGTTGGGTAGTGGAACCAGCGCCGCAAACCTGCGCTCCTCTCCGGTCATTCGCGCCTCCGGACTCACCGCCCCCACCTCGCCGTTCCATGTCCGCTGCGGATAACTGTCCAGCTTCATCGCCACATGCTGCCCCGGTCGCACCAGCGCCACATCGCTCTCCGCCACCTCCACATCCACCACCACCCGCGACACATCCAGCACCTGGGCAAACCCGTCCCCGACGTTCAGATGTTCCCCCGCCTCGCTCTCCAGCGCCGGCGTGGCTACCACCCCATCGATCGGGGACCGCAGTTCCGCGCCCTCTACCCGGCTCTCAGCCCGTTCCGCCTCGGCCCGCAGAAACTCCACCTGGGCACGATCCGCTCCGGCCTGCGGCGCTCCCCTTGCCAGATCCGCCTCCATCGTCAGTTCCGCTGCCTGGTAGCGGGCCTGCGCCGCCGCCAGCTCCGCTCTCCACTGCCAGTCGTTCATCGTGCCCAGCAACGCGCCCGCGCTCACCCGCTCGCCCTCATGCGCCAGCACGCTCTGCACACTCCCCTCCGCCGGCGCGGCCACCGTCACCATGTGCTCCGGCTCCACCACCGCCTCGCCTGCCACACGCATGGGCAGCGGGCAGAACACCAGAAACAATCCCGCCGCCGCCATCACCCCCGCATACGCCAGCCGCCGTTTACCGCTGGTCCGCAGCAGGGCCCGCTTCTTCTCCACAAGCGGCTCCAGCAGCCCAATCAGCGGTACCTCCCGGTACAGTAGCGCATTGCGTATTGCTACCGTCGCCTGCCCACCCAGAATCTTGATCATCTCGATCTGCGGAGCATCCAGAAACTCCGCATCGCACGCGGCATACAGCAGCATCCCCACCCGTCCCTGGTCGTCCTCCAGCGGCAAAGCATACAGCCCCCGGTAGCCGCTGCCCTCAAAGTACCTCGCCAACCCCTCGTCAATCTCCTCGTCCTCGACCCCTGTCTGCCGCACATGCAGCGGCGAACTCTCCGCGTTCAACGCCCGTATCAGCTCCTGCAGCCGCTCCACCTGCGCATCGCCCATCGGGATGCTCGCCATCCCGGAGACCGCCCGCAACTGCAGGCTCCCCTTGTTCTCCAGGGCGATCGCACACAGCTCATACGGCAGCACGCTCTGCGGACTGTTCACAATCATCTGCAGCAGTCGGTCCAGGCGCAGCGTCGAGGTAATCTCGGAGCTCACATGCACCAGTGCCTCCAGGATCTCCAGCTTTCGCTCCGCATGCATCAGGCTGGCGTTCTTCAGCGCATGGCTGGCGGTCTCGGCCATCTCGGACAAAAAGAACTGATCGTCGTCGTCAAAAGGACCGTCCCCACTCCGATTCACCGCCTCCAGCACCCCAATCTCCGCCTCGTCCTGCATCAAGGGCACCAGCAGAACGCTGCTCACCCTCGGCGTCCTCTGCTCCTCCACCAGCCGCTCCAACACCTCATTCCGCCGCACCAGCCGCTCATCATCCGGATCGGCGATCCGCAGCGGCTCACCCTCCTCTGCCATCGCCGCCACCAAACCCTCCTCCGGCCGCTGCACCATCCCCTGGCTCACCGTGGCGTCTTCCCCATGGACCGCCATCAGCCTCAGGTCTTCACCGTCAAACAGCCAAAGATGCATCGCCTGGCAAGGCAGCATCGCCGCCGTCTTGGCCGGCGTCATCGCAATCACCTCATCCAGCTCCAGCGTGGCGTTCAAGGACCGCTCCAGGTCATAGAGCTGGCTCAGCCGGTGTACCGAATCCAGCAGATTCTGCTGCTGCCGCTCGATCTCCTCGGCCGTGGCGATCGCCGCACCGGCAACCCCCACCACCTCCTGCACCTCCGCTATCTCCGCCGGCCCCAACTGTGCCCCAAAGCAGAGCACCTCCACCACCCCTGCCAGCCGCCCGGCATAAGCGAACGGCAGGTACACCAGCGACGCAATCGTCCGGGTCACCAGCACATGCGCGTACGCCTCGCGTGGAACCTCCCCCCCTTGGTAGACCATCGGTTCCACCCGCCCGCCAAAGAACGCTTCCACCAGCGGGCTCCCTGCCGGCAGCGTCTCCCGCCCCAGGCTCACCGGGCCTGCCAACCCGACAGGCGTCAGCGTCCACCCGCCCTCGCCCTCCATCAACCGATGCACCAGACAGGCGCTATCGCCTGCCATCTCCACCACCGCAACCGCTATTACCCGCGCCCGCACAGAGGGGTCCGCAGTGCTCAACAACCTGTTCATCCGTTCAACCGAGGCAGGAGCAGGCATAGTCAAGACCAGAGTTCAAAGGAATTAACAGCACTGCGGAACGGCACGCCGCCTCCGCACACTTGACGGGCACAAGTCGGAAGCGCGAATCTCTGTAGACGGAGAGTGTAGCAAGTGTTCCGCAGGATGGGAACTCCCCGCAGTCATCAAAATCAACCGCTGATCGTTCTTCTCTTCAGCCTCATCAAGGAGACCTCCTTGGATCTTGACATCCGGCAGACCGGTCCCATCTGCACCCTTCGCCTCAAAGGCCAGTTCAAATCCTCCAACACCGCGGACTTTGACGCCGCACTGGATCAGGCTCTCTCCAGCCAATGCCTGTATCTCATCCTCGATCTCGAGCAGATGAGCTACATCGACTCCTCCGGCATAGGCGCCATCGTCGGCGCTCTGCGCCGTACCCGCCAGATCGGCGGCGACACACGCCTGGTCAACCCCTCCGCCTTCGCCTCCAGAATCTTCAAGATGGTCGGCATCCTCAACCTCTTCGCCGTCTTCCCCAGCGAAGAAGAGGCTATCGCCTCCTGCCGACCAGCCTGATCTCCCACAAAACAGGATTCGCACGGA
The DNA here is from genome assembly GCA_021806005.1 of Acidobacteriota bacterium. Lineage (GTDB taxonomy): Bacteria > Acidobacteriota > Terriglobia > Terriglobales > Acidobacteriaceae > Granulicella. The sequence continues at coordinate 43,777 of JAJZDM010000017.1, forward strand.
CAACGCGCAAAGAAAAAGTGTGACCATCGAAACGGTCACACCCGTACAATCCCTCGCTTCACCGCGGTGCAGCAACCCATCTGCGGCGATCCCACCCGTTGCAGAACATCAGAATGCGTGGAGCCGACGAACGGACTTGAACCGTTGACCTGCTGATTACGAATCAGCTGCTCTACCAACTGAGCTACGTCGGCGAACTCCTTCGTCATTCTAGAGCATTTCACCGGTTGCTGGGTACCCCGGAAGAGTTGTGCAACGACGTTTTCTTCTGAAGAAGATGCCCCTCCATGCTGAAACCCCGCTTGCGCCTGCGGGAACAAGCTCTCTCGGCGATCACCACTCCCGCAAAATCCATCGCCTCATCCACCATCCACCGAGTCGACCGTGACTCAGCCGCCGCTTCTCCGTCGCGTTCAACGCTCCATCACTTCCACCGCTGCAGCCATCTCACCTCACCGTTCTACCCCTCTTCCAGAGGAGTTTCTCCCACGTTATCCACAACGCAAAAGGGTCGCCCGGCAACAGGGCGACCCTTTCTACTATGGGAGGCAGCTCCAACGGAGGCAAAGCCATCGGAACTCTCTGGTGCAAGAGTATGTTCGACCTCCTGCCCTGTCAAGAAAGTTTTCCATCTTTTATCATCTCTAGCAAAATCAATACTTTACAGGTTTTTCTACCGTTCGGGCCGGTTTTCTTTGGGTTTCTTCGGCTCCCCCCTCCCGCACCTTCCGGAACCCTCCGCCCACCCGCCCGCTGCCGCCGGCCAGCCCTGCCGCCACAGCCGGAAGAGCAACCCCTCCTGCCAGTCTTCACCCTCACTTCACCGACCGCCTGCTTCGAGCCGGCTGCGAAGGGATCGAACCAGCCGGAGATCGAAGACGGCTCGCCTTGAGTTCAATCCCGATCGATTCCGGATCCGAAGCGGGTTCAATCTGGATCCGATCTGAATCTAAATCCGGGTTCAATCGGCGGCTGCGGCAGATCACATCTGGAACCGCATTTTGGTTGCAACGATTGTGCTACACTTCCGCCACTAGAAATCGCCCGGAGAATCCAACAACACACCAGACCTTCGTCTCTCGGCGGAGTCTCTCTTGATCCGACGCTTCTCCTGTCCGGCAACGGCTGTTCCGCCATCTCCCCGGCGCGATCTCTTCCCGGCCTAAGGGGAGCAGGGATGACGCCTCCTGACCGAGCGCAGCCTTCAGCAATCAAGCTACCGCTGGCGCTCCGTCCCGATGCTCGGCCAACCATCTTTCACTTCTGGCAGAACGCTTCAGATGACAACCTCGAAAGGACACCCATGATCTCCGCCTCCTCTCGCCATCTCCGCAGATCCGCTTCCAACGGCTTCGATCTGGGAATCGCCTCTCTGGCAACCCTCGCAGCGGCGCTCATGGCAGGCTGCGGAGCCTCGGGCGGCGGAACCCAGTCGACGCTCTCCGGGACCACCGCCGTCACGCTGCTCGCCTCCAGCACGGCCAACGACAAGCTATCGGAACTCACGCTCAACATC
>JAJZDM010000153.1 GCA_021806005.1 Acidobacteriota bacterium
TGCTCAACAATCTGGCCATCTCCCTGGCCCGGCAGGGTCGGGACAATGAAGCGATCGCCCTCTATCAGCGCGCCTTGAATCTCCGCAAGGACGATGCCATCACCCGCAGAAACCTCGGCGTTGCCTACTTTCGCGCGCATCGCTACAAAGACGCTTTACCGCTGCTGGAGTCCTTCGCTAGGGAGACGCCAGACTTTCAATCCCTGGACCTCACCGGCCTCGACCTCTTCGCTCTGGATCAGTTCCCTCAGGCGGCGGTTTATCTGAATCGCGCCAGCCTCGCACAGCCTGACGACCTTCCCACGCTGGACATCCTTGGCCAGGCCTATTGGAGGGCCAGAAACTACACGGGTGTAACCCAGGTCTTCAATCGCATCATGGCGGTGGATCCCAACTCCGCCGAGGCCCACTTCATGCTGGGCATGGCCTACGACATCACGTACGAAGAGCCAAAGGCCATGAGTGAGTTTCAGGCGGTACTGGCCATCAATCCGAACTTTCCCGCCATCCACTCCAGCCTGGGCCTCATCGACTACCGGGAGCACAAGGTTCCAGAGGCGGAAGAGCAGTTCAAACAGGGGCTGGGCCAGGACCCAAGCGATCCCATCTCCAACTACATGCTGGGCAGGATCCTGCGCGAATCCCACCAGCCGGCGCAGGCCATTCCTTATCTGAAGACCGCCGTAGCAGTAAATCCCGCCTATCGGGACGCCTTCTTCCAGTTGGGCCAGTGCTACCTCGCCCTGGATCGTCCCAGCGAGGCCTTGCAACCGCTGCAGCAGGCTACGCAACTGGATCCTCAGTTCGATCAGGCCTTCTTTCTGCTCGGCAGGGCCTACCAGATGCTCGGCCGCACCCGTGAGGCAGACCGCGAATGGAACGTCTGCAAGCAGATCAAAGCCCGCAAGAACGTACAGGCCAAACCAATCGGATAAACTTCTCCCGGTGGATGATCCGGACGCTGGGCGCATCCCACGCACGGAGTCGAATATGGAGTGTGACACGTTGAGATCGGGTCTTCGAGGAACAGGAAGCCGGCGCCTCGCGCTCGGCTTGAGCATCGGACTGTGCTGGGGCGTCGCCCGGCTCTTGCTGCAACCGCCCTGCGCCTCCGCGCAACCCACCGGCTTCCAGGCCGCCGAAGCCCAAACCAGCCAGATGGGTACATCGCCGGGCCAGCAGACCGATCAGCAGCCGTCAGCCACCATGGGCGGCTCCAGCACCGGATCTCCGCAGGCGGCGGTCTTTGATGCGGAGCATCGACCCATCACGGCCGGCGGCTACGTCAAAACCGGACCTGTCATCTTCAAGGACATCGCGAAGAGCTCCGGACTGGCCAACTGGAGCCAGAAGATGGGCACCACCGAGAAGCCCTTCATCCTGGAGACGATCGGATCCGGCGTGGCCCTGCTGGACTACGACCACGACGGCTGGATGGATATCTACCTGGTCAACGGCGACACCTACGACGCGCTCTCCGGCAAGAGCACGCCGCCCCACGCGGCCCTCTTCCACAACAACCACGACGGAACCTTTACCGACGTCACCGCACACGCCGGCGTCGCGAATGATCGCTGGGGCTTCGGCGTCGCTGTCGCGGACTACGACAACGATGGCTGGCCGGATATCTTCGTCTCCAACTTTGGCCACAACCGGCTCTACCACAACAACCACGACGGAACCTTTACCGACGTCGCCGCATCCGCCGGCGTCACTCTGGGCAACTGGTCCACCGGACCCACCTGGGGAGACTACAATGGCGACGGGCGGCTGGACCTCTTCGTACCCGGATACGTGCACTACGATCTGCAACATCCGCCCGCTCCCGGCTCGGCCGCGGTCAACCACTGGCAGTGCCTCTTTCGCGGCGTCAGTGTGATGTGCGGCCCGCGCGGACTGCGGGGAGAACCCGACCATCTCTTCCGCAACAACGGTGACGGAACCTTCTCCGACGTCAGCAAAGCGACCGGGACCTCGGATCCCTCCAACTACTACGGCCTCGCCTCACTGTTCATCCCCCTCAACGGCGACGGCAAGATGGATCTGCTGGTGGCCGATGACTCCACGCCCAACTACCTTTACACCAACAACGGGCATGGCGGCTTTGAAGACGACAGCTACGCCTCCGGATTTGCCCTGAACGAGAGTGGCCGGGAGACGGCCACCATGGGTATCGCCGCGGGCGATCTATGGCACAACGGCCGCATCGATCTCTTCACCACTGACTTCTCTGACGACTACAAGGTCCTGTACCGCAACGACGGCGGCAACAACTTCACCGACGTCAGCGACATGCTCGGCATCGCCGAGCCCACCATACCCTTTCTGGCCTGGGGAACCGGCTTCTTTGACTACGACAACGACGGCTGGCTGGACCTCTTCGAAGTCGATGGCCACGTCTACCCCGAGGTGGATGCACACCCCTGGGGAACCACCTGGAAGCAGCGCCCGCTGCTCTTCCACAACGTCAAGGGAAAGCTGCAGCTCATTCCGGCCGTTGAGGGCACCGGCCTGGCAGAGGTGCAGGCCGGGCGCGGCATGGCCTTCGGCGATCTCTTCAACGATGGGAAGATCGATGTGGTCATCAACAACATGGATGCTCCCCCCACCCTGCTGCGCAACGTGGTGAAGAACCAGAATCACTGGATCGAACTGCATCTGGTCGGCGGCCCGAAGAGCCCGCGCGACGCCATCGGAGCCACCGTCTACGTCACAGCCAACGGCTTTCGCCAGCGTTCGGACGTGGTCAGCGGAGGCAGCTTTGAGTCCTCCTCCGATCCCAGACTGCACTTCGGTCTGGGGCCGGCCACCAGAGTGGATCGCGTCGAGGTCCATTGGCCGGATGGCCGCGTGGAGCAGGTTCAACTTCCCGGCATTGATGCCATCTACACCGTAGTGGAGGGCAGTGGTAAGGGATCCACAGCGCCGCAGTACTAAAGCATCTTCCCTGCTCTTGCTCGCTCCGTTTCACCGGCTGCCCAGATCCCGGGCGTCCCATCCCGTCCTCCTCGCCATCCCGGCGTCCCGCATCTCGGCTTTTCGAGATGTGGGTTCGCAGGATGTCCACACCGGCCTCTACGCCAATGGAAACCACATCAGGCCATTTCCGGCCAGATCCTCATCGGTCTCTACATCTCTCCATCCGGTCTGCTCCTGCCCCGCCAAACGGTCTCGCATCAGCATCGTCAGCGGACCCCGCAGGCGCTCATTGCTCCCGGCGGAGACCCCGCCGGATCCCTTCTGCAGGTCGTCCTCCCAGCCCTCCTGAAGATCCGCAAACCGGTAGCCGACGTAAGCGTCGGTCAACAGGTACCTGGGCCGGGCCGGGTCTGGCTCGATCTTCTTGCGCAGTTGTCGGACGAAGGTCCGCAGATAGCCGGCCTCATTGCGGTACTCGTGTCCCCATACCTGAGTGAGCAGCTTGCCATTGGTCACGGCTTTTCCCGCATGCTTCATCAGGAAGTGAAGAATCTGATACTCCTTCCGCGTCAGGTGCACGGGCTCACCGGCGAGTGTTACCGAGCGCCGCGCCGGGTCCAGCCGGATCTCGCCGATCTCCATCGGCGCATCCTCGGCGCGCTCCGGAGTTCTGGCCCTGCGCACCGCCGAGCGTAGCCGCGCCACGCACTCGCGGACGCTGAATGGCTTGGTGATGTAATCATCGGCGCCGGCCTCCAGCGCCTCCACCTTCAGATCCTCGGAGTCCTGCACCGTCAGAATCAGCACTGGAAGCCGCGGAACAATCTGGCGCAGCTTGACCAGGGTGCTCATGCCGCCGATGCCGGGCATCTGCAGGTCCAGCAACACCACATCCACGGTCTCGGAGCGGACCAGGCGCAGCGCCTCTTCTCCGCGCGAGGCCTCCATCACCTCAAAGCCCAGTTCGGTCAAGGGCACGCGCAACGCCCGCCGAATGGCCACTTCGTCGTCTACCAGAAGCACTCGTATGCCGATCCCCGTCGCTGTTCCCATAATCTTTACGCACCCTTTGGCAGGGCGCCCTCCTTTGGCAAGGATGCAAAGAACGTTGTTCCACTCTGCGGATGGCTGGCCAGCCACACATCACCGCCGTGCGCCCGCGCTACCTGCATGGCCACTGAGAGCCCGATCCCCGTACCCGGTATCTTCTGCGCCGTGGCTTCGCACCGGAAGTAGCGGTCAAACACTCGCTCCTGATCCTCCGGCGCGATGCAAGGTCCAAAGTCATGCACCGAAAAGACCACCTGGTGCGATCGTTCCATCACCTCAATCGTAATCCGTGAACCCGGGAAGGCAAACTTCCCCGCGTTCTCAAGATACTGGGTCAGCAGGGACTCCAGAAGCTCCTGATCGCAACAGACCGTCATCTCATCCCGTTCCAGGATCAACTCCACGTCAAAGTCGGCCAGATGGTCGGCCATCTGCGCCAGCAACCCATCCATCAGCGGCCCCACCGCCACCTTCTGTTTGTGCAGGGCAACGTCTCTGGACTCGATCCTGGCCGTCTTCAGCAGGCGCGTCGTCAGATCGTTCAGAAGCTGGCTCTGTTCATCGATCAGCCGTACCAGATCGTCCTGCCCCTCCGTCAAGCCGCCCATCGCCTGCAGACCGCTGGTGGCGGCGCGAATCGCCGTCAGCGGCGTCTTGTACGCATGCGCCAGGCTGTCCAGCACCGTGGTCCGCAACTGCTCCGCCATCTGCGCGCTCTCCGTCCGGCTCACGTTGGCCAGCGAGTGGTAGCGATCAAAGGTAATCGCAATCAGGCTCGCAATCGAGTTGCAGGCCTGCGGGCTCGCCTCTCCGCGCAACATCGCCGATCCAATCGCCAGATCTCCGATCCGCAGCGCCCGCCGCGCCAGGCCGATCTCCGGTTCGTCGCTGGAGCTGGCAAAGAAGTAGGCGCTGCGCAGAGAATCCTCCATCTCCGGCCCCCACTCACCCAGCGCATACACCCGATCCAGGTCCGCATCAAAGATGGCCACCGACTCGAAGCCAAAGATCTCCGAAAGCAGCAGCGCCAGTTGCGGGCCAGGCTCTTGGTGCACATTCAGCCGCGTCATCTGCAGGGTGAATGCGTGGAGCCGGCCTGCCTCTTCCACCATCAACGCTTCTGGCTGGTTCAATCGCAGACCTCGACCGGTGCTCCCCCGGCATCCCTTCCAGCATCCTTCTTGTTTCAAGGGGACCCCGAAGCGGACTCCAGAGAACGCAACAGGCATTCATAAACTGTCGGGTAACCCGGAAGTTCCATCTACATCTAACTCTGTCTCGATCTCTATGCCATGATGCAGCCGTTGCTGTTGCCGAGATCGCCGCTGCGCACCGGAGAGATCTCCCCCTCAGGAAGCGGGGCCAAAGGAGGCAGAGCAGCACCCCTCCCAGGGAAAATCAACAGAACTTTTGTCCAGAATACACAGCAGTTGTTGTCCGGACAATCATTTTGAGCACTTTCGACCCTCAAGAGAGTGGATTTTTATGCATCGGAAGAGAAAAAAAATACACCTTGCGAGTTTCTTCACGGGTTCTTGATGGCCCTCCCGCGATCATCGCAGATATCAAATCTCAGGCGTAGATCGTAACTTACGACCGACAAATCAGCATAGGCTCCACGCTCTGGAGGAACATATGGCAGAAACACCCGCAGTCGAGATGAAAAAAACTCTGGGTCTTACGGGACTCACGAGCAACGCCATGGCGCTGATTGCGCCAGGCGCCTTTCTTTGGTTGACCTTCTTTATTCAGGCCACAACCGGCGTCACAGGCCCATCCATGTGGATGGGAGTGATCGCAGCCCTGCTTCTCTGTCTCTCCACCGCAGTCTGCTATGCGGAGATGGCCAAACTCTATCCCGGGACCGGCAGCTCCTACTACTTTGCGGAGCAGGCGTTTCTCAGCCGGGAGAAATCCTGGAAGTACGCCAGGATCTCCAAGTTCATCGTGGGTTGGGCCTCTCACCTCTACTACTGGATCTATCCCGGCGTGATGGTTGGAACCATGGGCATCGTGATCGGCTACCTGGTGGGAACGCTCGATCCCAGCTTCATGAGCGCCTCCAACCCGGGAATCCTCTTCATGATGGGCGTGGCCGTGGTCTTTGCCTTCGCCGTTGCCTACATCGCGTACCGCGGAGCCAACGCCTCCACAGGCGTCAACCTCGGAATCAACGTCATCCAGATCGTCGCCCTCATGATCTTCAGCGTGATGGCCCTGGGCTACCGCATGAATCATCCTCCCGGGTCAGTTGCCTATCAGTTTGATTCCACCTCCGGGGAGGCGTACAGCTACGAGTTCAAGACCACGACGGCCACCGTCGGCGGAGTCTCTACGGACACCATCGTGCGCGACGCGAGCGGCGTGCCGCTGCCCAAACTGGATGCGGCCGGCAAGCCGGTTCCCTTCCACATCAGCTACCCCGACCACGATGCCTCGGGCAACTTCCTGTCCCACTCCTCGGCCAAATCCGTCATCAGCCCGCACCACATCAGTTGGGTATTTATTCAGGCCACCGTCGCCATCCTCATCCTGGTGGGCTTTGAGTCTGTCACCTCCATGGGCGGCGAGGCCAAGAACGCCAAGCGGGATATTCCCATCGCCGTTATCACCTCGCTGCTGCTGCAGGGCGTGGTCTTCTACTGCTTTGAGTACTTCTGCGCCAACTACTTCCTCAACAGCGGATACACCATGCAGAGCGCTGCCGGCTCCGCTGCTCCCATCGGCGACATGATGGTGGTGGTAGGAGACGCCATCTTCGGCCCCGGCCACGGACGCGCCTTCATGCTCGCCGAGGCGTTCACCGTCGTGCTGGCGCTCATCGGAACCACTCTCTCCTGCATGAACACCGGCGCCCGGGTCACCTACGCCATGGGCAAGGACAAGGAGGTCGCCGGCCGCTTCGGCAGCCTGCACAAGAAGAACCTCACCCCGCACCAGGCCGTCTGGACGATGGCGGCAATCTCGGCCGTCATCGGCTGCATCGCCGTCGCCTTCGTCTTCTGCGACGGAGGAGCTCCGGCGGCCACGGCCATCGCCGCGCTTCCCCACGGCCTTCTCTCCAGCTTCGGCTACTTCTCCCATGACAAGATGGCGGCTCTGCCCAACAGTCTGCTGACCGTGACGCTGGCCTCCAACTTCGGCACCTTTGTCCTCTATGCGCTTAGCTGTACGCTGTGCATGGTTGCCTACCACAAGCATCCGAAGTTCAGCGTCGTTCGGCACATGGCCATTCCCCTCTTCGGGCTGAGCGCCAACCTTGCCTGCATGGCGTTCTATCTGGTGGGCCCCTTCATGGGCTATGGCACCAAGATGGAACCGCTGCTGGCCCTGGCCATCGCCGGAGTATGGGCGATCGCGGGAGCTTTCCACTTCCTCACCAGCAGCAGGAAGACGGGCAAGTCGGCCTTGATCGAGGCACGGCCCGCCAACTCCTGATAGCGATACCCACCCACTCCTCAACTCCTTAGAGGCTGCCGGACGAACAACACCCTCGTCCGGCAGCCTCCCCGGACCTCGGCCTACCTCCGCAGGTCTCGGGAACTCGCGCGCCTGCAGACCCAATCTGCCATAAGAGACTCAACGCCTCCCCCTCGCCCTTCACGCCTCTTCCGGAATGGCAGAAGGCAGAGGTGCGTCCGGGCCCCTGCACCACTCCTGGCTACTGGCCAACTTGAAAGGATGCTCTATGACGCTTACCCCTCAACGCCGCACCACACAGGCCCCCTCATCGTTCCGCCGCGCTCTCTTCCTGGCGCCGGTCCTGAGCCTCGCCCTCACCAGCCTCTCCACACCGGCCTCTGCGCAGAGCGCGACGCCGGCACCCCCTGCACCGGCGGCAACCGCTGCACCCGCCGCGGCTGCCCCCTCGCCACTGCCCACCCCGTCGTTGACCGGACCGCTGCAGTGGCTTCCCCCGGCCGTCTTTGACGTCGGCCCGCTGGGCAAACTCTCCGCCAATGGGATCGTCTCCGGCATGGGCC
>JAJZDM010000018.1 GCA_021806005.1 Acidobacteriota bacterium
CCATCTCAGGCGCTCTGAGTGTTGGCTCCAGTGGCGACATCACCAGCGTTGCTCAGGATAAAGGCAGCCAGTACGATGCGGACTGGGACGAGGGCCTCAGTGGTGCGGCAGGAGTCCTTGCCACGGGCGTTCTGGCGCCGGATACGACGTACGATCCGAGCGCCTCGCTGGGCATCTTCGACGTGAATGTTACGGAGAACAGCACCACCCAGACGAAGGCTTATTGCTTTGCGATCAGCCAGGACGAGGCGGCTACAAATTCAACCACCCATGGCCGGCTGGCCTGCGTCAGTGCCAGCGGCTCATCGCCGCAGGTGACAGTGTTCCAGCAGTAGAGGGGTGCGATGCATGGAAGGGGACGGGCGCGCAGTTAGAGGGGAGATCCTTTACCTGCGGCGAGTGCTGAACTCGCGGCCGATGGCGGCGATGGTCTGGGCGTCCAGCAGTTCGGCGGCGCGGGGGAAGATTGCGGTCTCCTCGAGGGCGATGTGTTCGTTGTAGAGTTCCCGTAGGGCGTTCGTGCTGGAGAGCAGGCGATCCCGGTTGCCGGGTTCGATCTCTCCTTTTGCAATCCAGTCTGTGTAGAGCCAATCGATGGCCTCATGCAGCCCGGCAGCGCGAGAGTGATCACGCTCCAGGCGGTCGAGGAGAGCGTGGAACTCGGGATCGGTACTTTCTGCAGCGGCGCTGCGCAGGCGCGGAAAGATGGACTGCTCTTCATCGGCGTTGTGGCGTTCGCCCCCAGTGTGAAAATACTGCAGGGCTGCCTTGATGGCGGATTGCTCTTCCGGGTTCAGAGCCCGTCCGGCGGCGCGCCCGGCAACCAGGCAAAGGATGCTGAGAAAGTGCTCGATCCTGCGGTGGCAGTCTTTGAGCATGCCTACGGGATCATCAAAGCCGCTATCGGGTCTGGCGCCTATCTGTACGCTCATGGCGGGGTTCCTCAAATCGTTGGAGTCGCTATTTTGTGCTTCGACTTACTCAATATCAAGCTCCCTGGAGCACATGCAGGGCCGGGTTCGTGACGAGGACGGGCTGCGGCGGAACGTAACCTCTGGGGATGTAGGAGCAGCAGGGTTCTTCTCCGAGCGGGTTGCCGGTGAGAGCATACGCCCTGGAGCGGGAGCCGCCGCAGATCTCCTTGAACTCGCAGGCGCCGCACTTGCCCTGCAGCCGGGACGTATCGCGCAGGCTTTGCAGCAGGGGTGAGTCGCGGTACATGGAGGCCAGGGACTGGCGGCGGATGTTGCCAGCCTGGAGGGGGAGAAAGCCGCTGGGAAAGACCTCTCCGGTGTGGGAGATGAAGATGAATCCTTTGCCATCGTTGAGACCGCGGGGCGCGCGTCCGATGGCGTCGCCGATCTTCTCCGCAGGTGGATTCATGCAGGCACCGGCCTTTCTCTCCGTGGTCCGCTGTTGCAGAAGGTAGCGGCGGTAGTGTTGCGCCTCAGTGGTCTTGATGTCAAAGCCGGCGGTCCGGGAGAGCGCATAGAGCCGGGCGAAGATGGTCTCGAACTCGTCGGCATCCAGCAGATCCGCCAGCTTGCCGCGGCCGGTGGGAACCAGGAAGAAGACGCTCCATAGTGTGATGCGGAGGCTCTCCAGCAGGGCGACCAAGGCATCCAACTCCGCGATGTTGCGGCGGCTGAAGGTGGTATTGATCTGTACCGGCAGGCCGATCTCATTGGCCCAGCGGATGGCGTCCAGGGTGCGCGCGAAGGAGCCGGAGAGTCCGCGGAAGGCATCGTGGGTGGCGGCGCAGGCTCCATCGAGGCTGACGGCCAGCCGCGCCAGCCCGGCCTGCTGGAGACGAAGCACCATCTCCCGGGTAAGCAGAGGCGTGGCACTGGGCGTCAGAGAGACGCGGACGCCAACGTTCCGGGCGTGCTGGATCAGGTCAAAGAGGTCTGGGCGCTTGAGCGGATCTCCGCCGGTGAGGACGAAGACCGGGGTCTCCATGGCGGAGATCTCGTCGATCAGGCGTTTGCCCTCCTCGGTGCTCAGTTCCAGCGGATGGCGCTCCGGCTGCGCCGAGGCGCGGCAGTGGACGCAGGCCAGATCGCAAGCCTGGGTGACCTCCCAGATGGCGATGAAGGGAGTCTGGTTGAAGTCCGTGGTGTGAATCAGCGGGTTCATGGGATGATGAGACCGCATTCCCGCCAGGACGCGCAGTGACAAAAGTACCTGCCAGAGCGTTGGCCACCGATTAATTTGAAGGGGTGGAGGCGAGTATGGATCACGAAGAGGTGAGTTCGACGCAGGCGATGGTGCTGCGGGAGCGCCGCAAGAGCCTGATGCTGCGGCTTTGGATTGCCACCGGGATCTGCTTCATGGCGCTGCCGGGGACGCTGCTGGGCTTCTCCAACCTGATGGCCATCGCCAGCCACCACGGCCTGAGCGGGCTGCCGGCGGCGTGGATTCAGGGTCATGGCCATGCGCAGGTCTTTGGCTGGGTGGGAAGCTTCATCCTCGGCATCGGATTCTACTCGCAGCCTGCGAAGGGCCGTTCGGTGGTGCGACTTCCGCTGGTTTGTTACCTGCTTTGGACCGCAGGGGTTGGGCTCCGTTGGGTGGCCAGCATCTATGGCTGGCACTGGAGAGCGCTCTTTCCGGTTTCGGCGGGAGCGGAACTGGTGGCGGTTCTGCTGTTTCTGCTGGCTGCCTCCAGGCACAAGCGGCCAGAGGAGAGGGCGGCCGCGGGAGAGGATGGTCCGCAGACGAAGAGGCAGCGGAGCCCGATGCCCGTGTGGATGGTGGCGGTGCTGCTGGGAACGGCGGGGTTGCTGGCGATGGTGGGTTTCAACTTTGTGGAGTGCCTGCATCTGGCTTACGTGGGGGCCAGCCGCGCCTTTCCGGCCGGGTTGGACCAGAGGTATCTGGTGATGATGGCCTGGGGATTCATGACGCCGATGGTGTGGGGCTTCTCCGCCCGCTGGCTGCCGGCGTTTCTGGCGATTCCGCAGCCCGACATGAATCTGATGAGCTTTGCGCTGTGGATGGATGTGCTGGGGGTGCTTTGCGGATTGGCTGGATGGACGCTTCTGGCCACGGTGATTCTCGCCACCGGGGCGGTGAGCATCGGCTTTGCTCTCCACCTGTTCGAGATCCCTCACGGAGAGGCCAAGGTGGTGGGCATCCATCCCAGCTTTCCGGCGTTTGTCCGTGTGGCCTTTCTGTGGCTCTCCGTGGCCAGCTTGCTGGGGATCTGGGCGGCGGCGGCCGATCAGCACGGTGGCATCTGGGGAGCCTCCCGGCACGCCCTCACGGTGGGCTTTGTGGCTACGATGATCTTTACGATCGGTCCAAGGATTCTTCCTCACTTTTCCGGCTTCTACAACATCTACAGCAAGCGTCTGATGTTCTACAGTCTCCTGGCTCTCCAGACGGGCTGTCTGCTGCGCGTCAGTTCGGAGCCGCTGGCCTATGAAGGGATCTTTTCTTTTGCCTGGAAGGTTTTACCGGTCTCTGGGATGCTGGAGTTGAGCGGGGTGCTGCTGTTTGCGCTGAACCTTGTACTGACTGTGGTGCTAGGCAGGCCCTCGTTTGCACCCACTCCGGGATCGTCCTCTGTTTTGCCGGCTCAGAATCAGCAGGGCAGCCTGCGCGGTTCGCCGGTGGCCGCAGAACGGGCGCAAAGTTGTTGAGATGGCCGGGGAAGCGTTTTGGGTCGCGCTGCGGATCTTCGCAGTATGCTGGTTTCGTCCCGTCTCCCTGATTTGCTTGAACCGTTGATTCAGTATGCACTTTGAAGTTTTCCTGGCAGGATCTTTGCAGCATGCTCGAGAGGACGAAGGAGGGTTATCCGATGGCAGCAGCGATTCCATACGAACAACTGATCGAGGCGATCGGGGATGCGGTGATCCTTGCGGACGCCCAGGGCACGATTGTGTTTTGGAATCCTGCCGCTGAGCGGATCTTTGGGTTTACCCGGAGCGAGGCGGTGGGGAGGTCGCTGGACCTGATCATTCCAGAGCGGTTACAACAGCGCCACTGGGAGGGCTACCAGAAGACGATGGAGACAGGCCATACGCGTTATGGGAACGATCTGCTGCGCGTGCCCGCGGTGCATAAGGATGGCCGGGCTCTGTCGATCGCCTTCACGGTAGCCCTGCTTTATTCGGAGGAGCGCAAGGTGGCGGGCATCGCTGCGGTAATCCGGGATGAGACACAGCGCTTCCAGGAGGAGCGCATGCTGCGCAAGCGTCTGGCGGAGTTGGAGGGGAAGGCGAGCTGAGCGAGGCGCTGGGGCCGTGGCGGAGTGCGCGGTCTGTGCCGTTGGGTGCGCGGCACAGACCGCGCACCCAACGGCACGCTCAGGCCGGAGTCTGGGCGAGAGTGGCGCGAAGTCCCTTGATATCCTTGATGACGATCAGGCGAGCATCCACCTCGAGCAGGCCCTCGGCCTGCAACCGCATCAGGTTGCGGGAGATAAGCTCGCGCACGGTTCCGAGCTGGCTGGCCAGCTCCTGGTGGCTTCCCGGCAACTGAAACTCAATGCCTCGGTCGGAGGCGACTCCCTGGTTCTCTGCCAGGCGCAACAGCGTGGAGATGAGCCGCTCGCGGATGGTGGTGAAGGAGAGTTCTTCGATGATGCCGACCAACCGTCGGAGGCGGGCTCCGACCACGGTGAGCACTTTGAGCGCGACCTGAGGATATTCGATGCAGAAGGACTGAAAGATCTGCCGCGAGATGAAGGCGATCTCGACGTCTTCGATCGCGACGGCGGAGGCGGGGTAGGGTCCGCCGTCAAAGACCGGCAGTTCGGCAACTGTCTCACCGGGGATGTTGACGGCCAGGATCTGTTCCCGTCCCCCCAGGGAGGTTTTAAAGATGCGTACCCTGCCGCTGGCAATGACATGCAGGCCATTGCAGCGCTCTCCCTCGGAGAAGAGCAGTTCTCCTTTGGCGAAGTGCTTGTTAAGCGCACGCACGGAGAGCAGTCGAATCTCCTCAGGGGTAAGGCTCGAAAGCAGAGCGGTCCGCTGCAGGACCGCGGATACATCCAGGCTCATAGAAAAAGTCTAGCAGCCGCTCCGTGGCTGAGGCGGGGTGACCTGCGCCGTGGGCGCGTATCTGGAAGCGTTCCGGGGTGCGGATAGCCAGTCCGAGGGGGCGAGGGAATCGTACCCGTTTCGGGAAGGCGGTGCGGTTTCGAAGGGCGTTCAAAAAAAGATAAGGTTGATAGAGTAAAGTGAGGTGCGAATGATTCGTGGGGTCTCATCTTCTCTTTCTCTGCGAGCTGTGGCGCAGTTGGTATCCGTGACGTGTTCGGCCTGTCTGCTCTGCAGCGCGGCAGCGCAGACGAAGGCGGCCACAGCCACGGAGCCAGTCAACTCACCTGTGTCCTCCAATCCCGCTGCATCAGCCAGTGTTGCGGCGCCGACCGGACAGGTTGCTGCGGCCCAGGCTGCGCCAAGGATCTCTCTGGATGAGGCCATTCAACTGGCAGAGAAGTATGCGCCGGCTTTTACCGCAGCAACGGCGCAGATGCATCTTGCACGGTTGGACCACGATCTGGCCGTCGCCGTTCTTCTGCCCTCGGTGGTGTATCACAATCAATATCTCTTCACCCAGGGCAACGGCACCACCAACCGCATCGGCCAGACGGTGAATTCATCCGCCCCACGATTCATCGCGAATAACGCGGTCCACGAGTACGCCAGCCAGGGAGTGGTGGATGAGACGCTTGGCCTCGGGGAGTTCAGTGCCGTCTCTGTGGCCGGCGCTGAGGAGGCGCAAGCGGCGGCGCAGGCGGAGATCGAGCGCAGGGGGTTGGTCTCGGCTGTTGCCACGCTGTACTTCGGGGTTACGGCGGCAGACGCCAAGATGGTGGCGACGGGGCAGGCAGTGTCTGATGCAGGAAGGTTCCTGAAGATCACTGAGGAGCGCGAGCAGGCCCGCGAAGCAGCACACGCCGACGTGCTCAAGGCGGAGCTGACCCGGGAGCAGCGGGGGCGCGACCTGGAGGATGCAAGACTTGCGGCGCTGAAGGCGCATCTGGAGCTTGGAGCGTTGCTGTTCGCTGATCCGCGCACCCCGTTTGATACCGAGGCCAGCGCTCCGCCGCCGTTGCCGGAGCGTGCGACAGTGGATGAGGATGCGGGACGCAACAACCCGGATCTGATGAGTGCGCTGGCGGCGTTGAAGGCCAGCCAAGCGCAGGTGCTCTCGGCCCGGGCCGGGTATCTTCCCGATCTCGGGTTGAATGTGACCTATGGCGTGGACGCGCCGCAGTTTGCGGTGAATGGACCGGATGGGGCCAAAAACCTTGGCTACTCGGCCATGGCGACGCTGGATATTCCGGTGTGGAACTGGCTCTCTACCGAGCACAAGGTGAAGCAGAGCGAGATTCGCCGCGACCTGGCCAGGGTGGCCCTGACCAATACGCAGCGGCATCTGATCGCCAACTTGACGGAGTTCTACGCTGAGGCGGTTACCGCGCGCGATAATCTGGCTTCGCTGGACAAGAGCGTCAGCGAAGCGCGGGAGAGTCTGCGCCTGACGGAGCTGCGTTACGTGGGAGGTGAAGGCTCCGTGCTGGAAGTGGTGGATGCGCAGAACACCTTGCTGGATACACAGACCGCTGAGGCTGATGGCGTGGTTCGTTATGAGCTCGCTCTGGCCAATCTTCAGACACTTACGGGAAGGTTTTGATGAGAATGCACCGATGCGCCAGGAACGGTTATCTGCACCAGGGTTCAGGCAGCGACGGAATGAGCTTGCTCACTGGCGCGGGATTGGATGGACGTGCAGCCGCCGGGCTGCCGCGCCGCTGGAGGGGGTGCCTGACGCTGGCGGCGGCATTGTGTGCTGCCGTCGCCGGCTGCCTGGGGATGGCCGGCTGCCAACAGGCCGAGACGACACCGGAGGTGGTGGTGGACGTGAAGGCAGCTCGGCCGGTGATTGGAGCGATCTCCGAACAGATTGAAGGTGACGCCGTTCTGTCGCCGCTGGCCGAGGCCGCACTTTCTGCAAAGATCAGCGCGCCGATCAAGAAGTTTTATGTGCAGCGCGGAGCCCATGTGCGGGCCGGGCAGTTGCTGGTGAGCCTGGAGGACCGGGATCTGGAGGCTGCCGCGGTGGACAACCGGGGAGCGTATGAGGCAGCGAAGGCGGCGTACCTGCAGGCTACGGCGGTGCAGCAGCCAGCAGCCTTGCAGACGGCCAGGCTTGATCTGAAACAGGCCAAGGCGAATCTGGATCTGGCGCGGAGTGTCATGGAGAGCCGCCAGCAGTTGTTTCGAGAGGGAGCCATCGCCGGCCACGATCTGGATTCAGCCAAGGCCTCACTGGTGCAGGCGCAGGCAGCCTATGACACCGCGTTGCAGCACGAGCAAGCGCTGCAGCGGGTGGGCCAGAAGGCCAGCCAGCAGGTTGCGCAGGGTGAGTTGACCTCGGCCCGGGGGAAGTATCTGAGCGCGGAGGCGAACCGGAGTTATGCATTTCTGCGCAGCCCGATCGATGGGGTGGTGACCGACCGGCCGCTCTTTGACGGGGAGATGGTGACGGCGGGGACGCCGGTGGTTACGGTGATGGACACCTCCTCGCTGATCGCCAAGATGCACCTCTCCCAGGCGATGGTGCAGAGACTCCAGGTGGGCGATAAGGCGGAGGTTGCGACCCCGGGCGTGAGCGAGCCGATCCCGGGCGAGGTCTCTTTGATCAGCCCTGCGCTTGATTCTGGCTCGACGACGGTGGAGGTCTGGGTGAAGATCAAGAATCCGGCTGGCCGTCTGAAGGCGGGAACGCCGGTGCACATCACGATCGCCGGGCGCACCGCGCCGAATGCCCTGCAGGTGCCCGCCTCGGCGTTGCTGGCTGGAGAGGACGGGGCGCTTGAGGTGATGGTGGTAGGCGGGGACAACACTGCCCATCTGAGGACGGTGACGGTGGGTATTCGTCTGCCGAAGAGGGTACAGATCCTGAGCGGGGTCAGCCCGGGCGATGTGGTGGTCGACAGCGGCGGCTATGGGCTGGACGACGGGACCAAAGTGCATGTGGTGCAGTCCGGGGATGGTGGCGGAGAGAAAGACGGGGCTGGGCAGGCGGATTCTGCCGGGAGCCAAGCCAGTGGAGGCCAGAGCTGATGGCCGCAGTGGAGGGTTCCAACCTGTCACGGGAGAGAGGCTCGTGGATCGAACGGTCCAAGCGGACGATCTTCTTCTTTGTGCTGGCGCTGACGCTGGCCGGAGGCTATGCGGCCTTCCATGTGCCGATCTCGGTGTTTCCGGACACGAACTTTCCGCGCGTGGTGATCGGCGTGGACAACGGGGTGATGCCGGCCGGGCAGATGGAGGTGACGATCACCCAGCCGATCGAGAACGCGGTGAACAGCGTTCCAGGCCTGATGACGGTGCGTTCGAACACCAGCCGGGGCTCTGCTGAGATCAGTCTGTTCTTCAACTGGTCTGTGGATATGTTTCAGACCCTGGAGCGGGTGAACGCCGCACTGAGCAAGGTGCAGCAGGAGCTGCCATCGACGGTGCGAATTACCACCAACCGCCTGACCTTCGCCACCTTCCCGATTCTTGGTTATAGCCTTACCTCGAATACGCTCTCTCAGACCCAGCTATGGGAGCTGGCTACCTACCAGCTTGAGCCGCCGTTGAACCGGCTGGAGGGGGTGAGCACGGTGACGGTGCAGGGAGGCGCGATCCCGGACTTCCAGGTGATTCCGAATATAGCCCGGCTGGAGGCCGCGGGCGTGACGGTCTCTGAACTGGCCAATGCGATCGATGCCTCCAATGTGATCGACTCGCCCGGTTTGTATGAGCAGAGTCACCAGCTTGTGCTGGCGCTGGTGGGCGGCCAGGTGCATAACGTTGACGGCCTGCGCAATCTGGTGGTGAAGACCACGGCCAACGGAGCGCCGGTGCGGGTGGGCGATCTGGCCCAGGTGGAGCGCGCCACCGAGCCGGGCTATACGGCCGTGACCGCCAACGGGAAGCCCGCGGTACTGATCAACATCACGCGCCAGCCCTCGGGCAATACGGTGGCCGTGGCCGACGAGGTGGCCGCGGCGTTGAAGCAGTTGCGCAGAAATCTGCCTTCCGGTGTGACGCTGCAGCCGTTTTACGATCAGTCGCAGTTGGTGCGGGAGAGCATCCGCAGCGTGCGCGACGCGATTCTGCTGGGACTGCTTCTGGCCTGCGTGATTCTGTACCTGTTCCTGCGCGACTGGCGGTCCTCGATCATTGCGGGCCTGGTGATCCCGGTGACGGTGGCGGTGACGGTGCTGGTGATGTGGCTGCTGGGAGAGAGCTTCAACCTGATGACCCTGGGCGGGCTGGCGGCGGCCATCGGTTTGGTGATTGATGACGCCATTGTGGTGGTGGAGAACATTGTGCTGCACCGCGATGCGGGGGAGGGCCGGATCGCGGCGGTGGGCAAGGCGCTGGGAGAGATCACCACGCCGCTGATCGGGTCAACGATCACGCCGGTTGTGGTGTTTCTTCCGCTGATCACGGTGACGGGGGTTACGGGCAGCTTCTTCCGCGCGCTGGCGCTGACGATGACGGCTGCGCTGCTGACCTCGCTGGTGCTGGCGCTCTCCTGGACGCCGGGCCTGGGATTGGTGCTGTTGCGCTCGCACGGAGAAGAGGAGACGCCGGAGGGAGCCCAGCAGTCCGGGCAGCAACCTGACTGGCGTTCCGGAGAGCGGCTGGAGCAGCGATCCGGCCAGCACGAGCATGCGGGGCCGCTCCTGCAACGGATTATCGGCTGGCACCACGGGGTACTGGAGTGGAGCTTGCGGAGGCCGCTGCTGCTGGGCGCGGCTTGCGTGGTGCTGGTTGTCGGGGCGTTCTTCGCCTATCGGTCGTTGGGGTCGGATCTGCTGCCGGAGATGGATGAGGGCGGCTTTGTGCTGGACTACATTATGCCCGCGGGCAGCTCGCTGGCAGAGACCAACCGCGTGCTGGAGCATGTGGAGCAGATTCTGCGCCATACGCCCGAGGTGGAGAACACCTCGCGCCGCACCGGTCTGCAGCTTGGCCTGGCGGCGGTGACCGAGGCCAACACCGGCGACTTCACGGTGAAGCTCAAGTCGAAACGAAGCCGCAGTATCGATCAGGTGATGGAGAGCGTCCGCAAGCAGATTCTGGCGACCGAACCGGAACTCGATGTGGAGTTTACGCAGGTGCTGCAGGATATGATCGGCGATCTCTCCAACGCGCCGGAGCCGATCCAGATCAAGCTGTTCAGCGAGGATGCGCAGCTTCTGGATCAGATCGCGCCGCGCGTGGCGGCGGCGATTGGCAAGGTGAATGGCGTGGTGGACGTGGAGGATGGAGTGGAGAACACCAGCAGCGGCCCCGCCACCAACTTCCAGGTGGACCCGATGCTGGCGGCGCATATGGGTTTTACGCCAGCCGAGGTCGCCGAGGATGCGACCTCTATTCTGGATGGGGTGACGACGAATGCGCCGCTGATCGCCGATGGCCGTCCCTACACGATCCGCATCCGGCTCCCGAAGAATACGCGCGGCTCGCTGGATGCCATTGAGAATACGGTGTTCAACAGCAACAGCGGGCATCTGGCGACGCTGGGGTCGATGACGCGGATTACAGAGCTGGCTCCCCAGCACGAGATCCATCGCGAGAACCTGCAGCAGTTGGTGGTGGTGACGGCGAGCCTGGAAGGAACCGACCTGGGCACGGCGGTTGCCCAGGTGCGCCGCGTGACGGACTCGCTGCATCTGCCGCCCAGCGTGCGGGTGGAGTATGGCGGCGCGTATGAGGTGCAGCAGAAGTCCTTTGCCGACCTGCTGCGGGTGCTGCTGCTGGCGCTGGTGCTGGTGTTTGGCGTGCTGTTGACGGAGTTTCGCAACCTTTCAGCTCCACTGGCTATCCTGACATCGTCGGTGCTCTCGATCGGTGGCGTGGTGTTCGCGCTGCTGGTGACCGGGATCAGCTTCAATGTTGCTTCATTCATGGGAGCCATTATGGTGATTGGCATTGTGGCGAAGAACGGGATTCTGCTGCTGGATGCCGACGAGCGGTATCGCAGGGAAGGGATGGCTCCGCGCGAGGCGATGCTGCTGGCCGCGAGGCGGCGCCTGCGCCCGATCCTGATGACGGCAGCGGCGGCGATCTGCGGAATGTTGCCCCTGGCGTTTGCCTTTGGCGCGGGGTCGCAGATGCTGCAGCCGCTGGCGATTGCGGTGATAGGAGGCCTGCTGCTGTCGATGTTTCTGAGTCTGGTGGTGACGCCGATCGTCTACTATCTGCTGACGCGGAACGCTGCGGCGACGGCGTAGGACCCTTGAAGTGTTGATGGCTGCCGCGATTGGTGCTCGCGTCCTGGTGGTGGAGGGCGCCGCGGCGGGTTCGCGAGGGTGGGACTCTTTGTGATTGGCGCCACGGTGACGAGCAGGGGGCAGCACTTTCTTCGTGATCAAGAAAAAGCGCGGGTTGTGAGTCGCGGAGGGATCGGGAGGCGGGTGGGTAATTTCGAGAGTCACAAAAAATTCGTCCTGCACGAATAATTGCGTAGAACGATTCCAGAAAGGAGGACGCATGGAAGCCGCAGCCCGATCCCAGGAACTCGTTGTCTGGACTGAACCCCGTGCTTTGGAGGAGGCGAGGACGATCTTTGCGCCTTACGCTCCAAGGTTTGAGACCAAGCTTCCGAAGAGATTCAAGGTCAAAGACCAGGCGAGGGTGAGCGTTGTGTATGTCTCCCATCCCAAGGAAGGCAGTGGCCTTGAAAGGATGCTTATCTCGCTTCGGGACGCCAAAGTCTCTTCGTTCCTTCTTTATGCGCCGCATCATTCGACGAGCTTCGCGTTTCATATTGGAACAATCGTCGGGCGGCAAAAGTTTGTTCACGCGGAATTGACCGGGGACCTTCGGCATCTCAAGCAACTTCTCCGGCAGCGGAATGTTCTTGCGCATGAACCTTCGTCTACTGACCCGGAGAGCTTATCTGATTTGGCTGAAGTCAGAGGAAGGCTAGGCTTGAACCAGGCCGCTTTAGCGGAGGGGCTGAAGATTACGGTGAGGACACTCCAAAATTGGGAGGCTGGCAGAGGGACGAGTCAGATGGGCAAGAAGACAGCCGACTTGCGCGAGCTTCTTTCCCGTATGGATGATTATGTTGTCGCCCCCAGAGAGAAGGAATGGCTTTCCACTCCATTGGCTGCATTTCGGGGCAGTACGCCCAGGGAGATGATTGTCCAAGGGCGGTTGCGCGATCTGGTCCTGGAATTTGACCGCTTGCGTGAGGGGCAGCCGGTTTGATCCTTACCCCCAAACAGTCGCAGCTTCTTGAGGACTGGATGGCGATGGCGTACCCGCTCGAAGGTGTCTTCTTTCGCAGCGTGGAGAGGCGGTACATGGATCCGGACGATGTGTTGAGTGGCGATGGTACAGCATCCAGGGGCGGTCGCTTTGCGGCCAAAGGCATGCGAGCGGTCTATCTTTCGGCGACTGACTCAGGGGCAGGCAGAGAGACCACGGAACGCAAGAAGAGGCTTGGCGGGGAAGCGCTCATCAACACAGCGAAGTATCCTCGCATCGTCCATGCCGTAGTTGTCAGCCTTGGCCGGGTGCTGCGGTTGAGAGACCTGTCTTCTACAAAGGAGGGGCTGGCCATACGCAAGCTCTGTCTCGACGAGGACGATCTTGCAGCGTCCATGGAGGTTGCGGCAAAGATTGAGCATGCGGGAGTTCAAGGGTGGGTCTTTCCAAGTGTCGTGAGGGGAGGCGACGACAATCTGGTCGTCTTCTGCAAGAACTATGCTTCAGGGGCGGTCCGCATCGAGAATGAAGATGAGTTCATCGCTGAGACCAAGAGGATCGCAGAGAAGAGAAGGTAGCTTGAGGAGGGTCTGCTGGTGCGCGTCCCGGACTGGATGTGGGTGCATTTCATGGCTTGGCAAAAGACCTGGAACCCGACATCTTTCCTCGCAGTCTGGGGTGCAATTGTGTCCACTGTTACGTTGCTATGGACCCTTCGCAGAGACCTTCGAGACAATTCCGACCTCAGAGTCGAGGCGTCGCTCCGGCGTTTCGGTTCGCGCGACCTAGACAGGAGGCGATTTATGGCGAGCCCTGCGTTGAATATGCAGGGCTTGGACGATCGACTCTACGTCGTAATCTCTGTGACCAACGTTGGACGCCGCAAGATACAGTGGGCGGGCTGGGGTGGCGAGTATCGCGAGCGGGTCAATGGCCGGGATAAGTTCCAGATCAGCCCACAGGATCTCCCACGCATCCTTGAGGAGCAGGCGCATCACGTTGAGTGGGCATTTCTCGACCCGCAGCTCGTCAACGGGAACGTGAGGCGGCTTTTTATCTGGGGCGTTGCCGGCAGGAAGTGGTACGTTTCACGCCGCAACATGCGGACGCTACTGGCCGACATTCAGAAGTTTGCCACGGACCAGCCACGAATTTGAGGTGGGGACCATTTGGGTCGGTCGGCATGCGGCGTCGGGATCCGTTGGTTTCGCATCTTCAAAAGAGCGCAAAGACGCTGGCTGCGATGTAGTATCGCGAGATGAGATCAAACCAGGCGTACGATAGCGAACGGCTCGACGCAACCCGCCGGAGATTGCTGGCGGTCTCCGCGGCTGCCGGAGTGGGAGGCACGCTGTTTCCCGGGGCGTTGCTGGGATTGGTGTTTCCGGCGGCGATGGAGGCGCAGGCCGCCGGGTCGGCTCCCGGTGAGCCCGCCGCAGGCCCGGCACCCGCCGGCGGCAAGCCTGCCGCATCGAGGGATGCGCAGGAATGGCCCAAGGTGACGGCACAGATGATCGAGGCGGCGGCGGCGATTGCCGCGGTGAAGCTGACGCCAGAGCAGATCCAGATGATGCTGGATGGCGTGTCCGAGCAGCGAAGGATGGCGCTTGAGGTCCGCAAGCTGGATCTGCCCAATCGGGTGGCTCCCACGGCGGTGTTCAACCCGGTACCGGCGGGGACGCCGGACCCCAAGGCGGCCCAGGCGCGGCCGGTGGGGGTAGGTCCTGCGCCCTCGGTCGCCGGGATCTCCTCCTCTGAAGAGGAGAAGGTGGCCTTTGCGACGGTGCGCCAGCTCGGCGAGCTGCTGCGCCTGCGCAAGCTGAGTTCGGTGGAGCTTACCCGGCTCTATCTGGGGCGCTTGAAGCGCTACGACCCGATGCTGCACTTTGTCATCACGCTGACCGAAGAGCGCGCGCTGGGCCAGGCTGCGGTGGCGGATCGCGCGTTTGCCGCGGGCCAGGACCGTGGTCCATTGCAGGGCATTCCCTGGGGCGCCAAAGATCTGCTGGCGGTGAAGGGCTATCCCACGACGTGGGGTGCGGCGGGCTTTGAGCAGCAGAGCTTTGCGGAAGATGCTGTGGTGGTCAAGCGCCTGGATGCGGCCGGAGCGGTGCTGGTGGCCAAGCTGAGCATGGGAGCGCTGGCGATGGGGGATCTGTGGGGTTATCCCGAGGGCAGTGGCAAGGCCGGCGGGAGAACCCGGAATCCGTGGAATCCCAGGCAGGGCAGCTCCGGCAGTTCGGCGGGCAGCGCCAGCGCGACCGCAGCCGGCTGCGTGGGCTTTGCGATTGGGACCGAGACGCTGGGCAGCATCGCTTCGCCGAGCACGCGCTGCGGGGTGACGGGGCTGCGCCCCAGCTTTGGCCTGGTGCCGCGCACCGGCGCGATGGCGTTGAGTTGGTCGATGGACAAGATCGGCCCGATTGCGCGCTCCGTGGAGGATTGTGCGCTGGTGCTCAACGCGATCTACGGGCCGGACGGGTACGACCAGAGCGTGCAGCCGGCGCCCTTTCATGCCGATCTGACGGAGGGTTGGGAGAGTCTGCGGGTGGGCTACATCGCCAAAGCGTTTGCGGCGCCCACTTTGATGCCGGTTGCGCCGGAGGAGGGCGGCAAGCTGAGTCCAGCGGCGCGAAAGAGGCTGGAGGAGCAGCGCAGCAGAGATCTGGCGCAGCGCAGGTACGATCATCGCTTCCACGCCCGGACGCTGGAGGTGCTGCGCGCCATGGGTGTGAGGCTCACGCCAGTGGAGCTTCCCGGCTTCCACTTCTCCTCACTGCTGAACATTCTGGACGCCGAGGCCGCCGCTGCGTTCGACGATCTCACCACGTCGGGACGGGATGCATTGCTGGCCGGCCAGGCGGCGGATGACTGGCCCAACATCTTCCGCGCAGGGCGGCTGATTCCGGCAGTGGAGTACATCCAGGCCGAGCGTGGACGAAGCCTGGCGCTGGCGGCGATGCACCAGCTCTTTGCCAACTTTGATGTGATTGTGACGCCCAGCGACGGAGAGCAGTTGGTCGCCACGAACCTTTGTGGCCAGCCGGCGCTGATCGTTCCCAACGGGCTGCGCGGACCGGATGCTCCACCGTTTGTTGCCGGGGCGGAGGATCCGTGGCCGGACTACGGCGGGCCCGGTACGCCGGTCTCGATCACCTTTCTTGCTCCGCTGTATGAGGACACCAAGGCTGCCCGGCTGGCGCACGCCTATCAGGAGAAGGCCGGGTTCCAGGGGCTGCACCCGAAGCTGGGCTGAGACGGAGCTGTGGACGAGGGAGGGTCAGCCCTTGGCAAGTTCGGCCTTGACCAGTTCGCTGACCAGCTTGCCGTCAGCGCGCAGTCCGCTGGCGGCGATTCTCTGCTGGGCAGCCTTCATCACCACGCCCATCTCCCGGGGGCCGGGGCGCGTACCGCCGTTTTCGCCGGTGAGCTGTTCCACGGCGGCCAGCACCAGGGAGCGCAGCTCATCGGCGCCCGCCGCCTGGGGCATATAGCTCTCGATCCATGCGATCTCTGCCTGCTCTTTGGCGGCCAGCTCCGGGCGGCCGCCTTTGGTGAACTGTTCGACGCTCTCGCGGCGCTGCTTGAGCAGGGTGGTGAGAATGGCCTGCTCTTCGGCATCGGTCAGCGGCTCACGCTTGTCGATCTCCTTGCTGCGCAGGGCTGATTTGACCATCCGCAGGGCGGTGAGCTGGTCCTGCCGGCGCGCCTTCATCGCCTCCACAATATCCTTGCCTAGCTTGTCTCCAATCGCAGCCATGATGAGTCCTCTCCGAGCGTTGGGGCGTCTGAGCCTTCGTGCTTCCACGCCTGGCGGGTGGTGCCGGCGGGCGGCGCCCCTGATTAGTGTACCGGGGTGGGCTCCGGCCGGGTGAGCGGATAAAATAGAGGCTATGATTCGTAAAACCCGCCTGTTTACGCCTGGACCCACTCCCCTGCTTCCTGCTGCCCAGTTCGCCATGGCGGCAGCCGATATTCATCACCGCACTGCGGAGTTCCGCACCCTTTACACGCGCGTGCTCGCCCAGCTCAAGGAGTTCGTTGGCACGACGAACGACGTGATCCTGCTCTCGAGCTCGGGGACGGGAGCGATGGAGGCTTCGGTTTCCAACCTGACCTCGCCCGGGGATCGGGTCCTGGTGCTGACCGCCGGAAAGTTCGGCGAGCGCTGGACGGCCCTGGCGAAGGCCTTTGGCTGCCATGTGGACGTGGTGAGCGCCCCCTACGGAGAGACCTTCTCGCTGGAAGAGGTGAAGGCCTCACTGCATCTGGAGACGCGCGCGGTGTTCATGCAGGCGACGGAGACCTCCACGGGGGTGCGGCATTGCGTACCCGCCATCGCCAAGCTATTGAAGGAGACGAACTCGGAGGCGCTGCTGGTGGTGGACGCGATCACCGGCCTGGGCACCACGCACCTGGATATGGATGGATGGGGTGTAGATGTGCTTGTAGGCGGCTCGCAGAAGGCGGTGATGATTCCACCCGGCCTGAGCTACCTGGCGATTAGCCAGCGCGCCTGGGACCGGATGGAGGCAACCTACAACCCGCGCTACTACTTTGATCTGCGCAAGGAGCGCAAGAACGCCAAGGCGGGAGAGTCAGCCTACACCCCGGCGGTGGCGCTGATTGCGGCCCTGGGCGCGGCGTTTGACTGGATTGCGGCGCAGGGCGATGGAAGCCTGGCGGAGGGGCGCAGACGCCTGGTGGAGAACGCCGAGACGGTCGCCGCGATGACCCGGGCGGCAGTGACCGCGCTGGGCATGAAGCTGTTTGCACCGGAGGTCTCCGGCGCTGCGGCCACGGCGGTGCTGGCGCCGGAGGGCGTGGACTCCGGGCTGTTTGTGAAGGAGTTGAAGGCGCGCTTTGCCGCGGTGATTACCAACGGCCAGGGGGAGATGAAGGGCCAGATCTTCCGCATCGCGCATCTGGGCTTCTTCGATTACATGGACACGATTGCGCTGGTTGGGGCGTTGGAGCAGGTGGTGGTGAAGTCCGTTCCGCAACTGGGAGCCAAGTTCGGCGACGGGCTGGTGGCTGCGCAGCGGGTCTACGCCGAGCGCAGCGCCACCGCGGCGGCGGAGAACAAGTGCCTGTGCGGCCGGGAGGGCAGCCACTGCTCGATGGCGCACGCCGGAGCGAAGTAGGCTATCCTTTGCGCCTGGTGCGCAAGGGTTCCATGCTGCCCCATGCGTCCCGCGCTGTTTGCCGGGTCGCATGGGGCAGACCTTATAAGATCCCGAGCCGCGGCAGACGCCGGGGGGCGGATGGCTGAGGGGTTGGTTGAGGGTCAGGGTTTCCGGCGGGAGGTTTCGTTCCGCAGCCGGCGGTGCGGATTTGGCGTTTCGCGCGCCGGGCGGGATGCTTTGGCGAGTTTTTTCAGGGAGATCCGCGTCCTGGCGTGAGACGCGGGAGGGTGTACGGAGTCCACATCCGCGCCCGGTTCTCCACCGCTGTTGCGGCTCGTACACTGGATTCGTATGGCGTCTTTGAGCACGATCCCTTCCAGAAACGACGGTCTGCCCTCCTCGGTCCAGACCGAGGTTACGGTGCTGGGCGCGATGCTGCTGGATGCGGTGGCTATTACGGACGCGACCGCCAAGCTGCGCGCGGAGGACTTTGCGCTGGATTCGCACCAGCGCATCTACCGTGTGATGGTGGATCTGCTGGCCCAGGGCCACGCCGTGGATCTGATCACGGTGATGGATGCGCTGACCCGGCGCCGCGAGCTGGATGCGATTGGAGGAGCGGCCTATCTGGCCTTCCTTACGGAGGGCATTCCGCGCTCTCCCAACATCGAGTCTTATGTCCGCATCGTCAAGGACAAGAGCCTGCTTCGCCAGCTCCTGAGCATCTTCAATGAGGGCATGGCCGCAGCCTCCGACCAGAGCGAGGACGCCACCAAGGTACTGAATGATGTAGAGGTCCGGCTGGCCGAGGTCGCCGACTCCGCGATTCAGCGCGGCTTCTCGAACATTCCGGAGATTGTCGCCAACTCTTTTGGCAGCATCGACGCGCTGTACGAGCAGGGCCGGGAGGTGACGGGGCTGGCGACCCATTACATCGAGTTCGACAAGATGACCAGCGGTCTGCAGAGATCCGAGCTGATCATCATTGCCGCCCGTCCGAGCATGGGCAAGACGGCGTGGGCGATCAACATCGCCCAGAACTGTGCGGTTCACGATGGCAAGGTGGTTGCGGTCTTCTCCCTGGAGATGAGCAAGGAGTCGCTGCTGCGCCGCATGCTGGCCAGCGAAGCGATGGTGGGCAGCCGAAAGCTCCAGACGGGCTTTATCCCCCGCGAGGACAAGGGGAAGCTGATCTCCGCGCTGGATCGCCTGATGAACTCCAAGATGTTTATTGACGATACACCGGGCATTACCCTGGCCGAGATGCGGGCCAAGCTGCGACGGTTGCGGCAGCAGGAGGGGGCCATGGATCTGGTGGTGATCGATTATCTGCAACTGATGACCGGTTCGACGACTGGTTCGCAGCGGCGATTTGAGAACCGGACGCAGGAGGTGAGCAGTATCTCCCGTGGTCTGAAGGCGCTGGCCAAGGAGCTTGGCGTACCGGTGATCGCGCTCTCGCAGCTCTCCCGCGGCAGTGAGCAGCGCACCGGGGACAAGAAGCCTCTGCTGAGCGATCTGCGGGAGTCGGGATCGATCGAGCAGGATGCGGATGTGGTGGCCTTTATCCATCGCGAGGAGTACTACGACCGCGAGAACGAGGATGTGAAGGGCAAGGCCGAGATCATCATCGCCAAGCAGCGCAACGGCCCCACGGGCTCCGTGCAACTGGCTTATTTATCAGACTTTACCCGCTTTGAAAACCTCGACACGACGCACGGCGGCGGCGACGCCTATTAGGCCGCGCTGCCGGGGAGGCCGAAGGACGGAGATCGCTGCGCCGCAGCGATTTTTTCCATTAAGAAGGAAAGCGTGGAGACGGCCTGCGCGTGGCCGCGCTATCGTGGTTGAGTGCAGCCAGATGGGTCTCCGGGGACGTGGTGGGATGTGGCTCCGGGTTCTGTAGCGATGGCGGCGATGGGCAGCCTGGATTCAAGCAGGCAGATGTGCTGTTGCGTGCGACCCTGGGAGGGAGTCTTTCGATGATGCAACTTTCCTGTGCCGATTTCACCTTTCCGCTTCTGGAGCGGGCCAAGGCGCTGAGTCTGATTCGTTCGCTCGAGTTTGACCATGTCGATGTAGGGCTGTTCGCGCGCAGCGAGCACTTCTCCCCGGCAGCTCTTGCCGCATCGCCGCGGTTCTATACCGCTGCAGTCCTTGCAGATCTCAAGGCCGCGGAGCTGACGGCCTCGGACGTCTTTCTGCAAATAGGCCTTGAACCGGAGCAGTGTGCGGCGAATGATCCGAGTCTGCTGCAGCGGGAGGAGAATCGCGAGGCGTTCGCGCGTGCGATCGAGTTCTGCGTCGCCCTGCAGTGCCGGCACCTTACCGGATTGCCGGGGGTCTTCCATGCAGGGGTTGCGCGGGAGCAGGACGTGGAAGTTGCCGCCCAGGAGGCGGCACGCCGGATGGCCGTTTGCGCCGATGCCGGACTGCAGTACGCCATTGAGCCGCACGTGGGATCGATCTGCCCGGATGTGGCAGGTACGGAACAGTTTCTGCGTCTTGTTCCCGGGCTCACGCTGACGCTGGACTACGGTCATTTTGTGATGGCGGGCGAGAGTTCAGAGGCGGTGCATGCGCTGTTGAGCCATGCATCGCACGTGCATGTCCGAGGCGGAGCGATCGGCCAACTGCAGGCTTCGATGAAGGAGAACCAGATTGACTTCGCGGGCATGATGGAGGGGCTGCAGCGCCTTGGCTACTCCGGCTTCCTCGCCCATGAGTACGTCTGGATCGACTGGAAAGGGTGTAACCGCAACGACAACGTCTCCGAGACGATTCTTTTGAGACGCGAGATAGAGGCCGCACTGGGCAAGGTTGAGCGGCCAGGCGGGACGGTTGCGGATCGGCGTCAGGGAGCAGTCCAGAGCTGAGTCTGGCAGATTGGTACGGACGATCTCTGCATAAGATGAAGGGAACGCCGGCGAATGCCGGCATGATGGCGGTGTCATTATCCGGGTGGGGGGAATCCATGAAGCGCAGCAAAGGCGTAGGTTCTGAAAGAGGCGTGAGCAAGCGGAAAGATGGAGGAGAGCGGTCAATCAATCGGCGTTCTTTCCTGCAGCTTGCCGGGAGCAGTGCGGGCGCAGCGGCGCTGGCGATGGGCGCAAAGGCCTCATCTGCGTCCACCGGGGAGGAGGTGGGACAAGAGAAGCTGAAGGCGTCTGTCTTTCGTATCTGCATGGAGGCTGAGCGAGCCGAGGTGCCGACGCTTAGCTGGGATACCGAGGGCGGGGATCGGTTGCGCACCAACCTCCTGCGATCCGGCAGCCCGCTGTGCCTGCGTGTGGGGATGAACGGAGCGTGGCGCAACAGCGGAGAGCTCGCCGCCACAGCGACCAATCTGGCGGATGGCGGGATAGCGTACGCGATCTCCGTTTCGCCGACGGTGACGCTGCATTGGGCGATCGAGCCCTCGGCGGAGCGGCTGGTCATGCATCTCTCCGCCAGCGGCGAAGATCGCAGGGTGCTGGACGGCGTGGAGCTTCATCTCCCGCTGGATCCAAAGGCGACACCCACGACCCTTCTGCCGGAGAGCTGGACGAACGACGGGAGGGCCAATCTTCCCGCGGTGCTTTCGGCTCCCGACTTTGGCCAGGTTCTGCTGGAGTGCTCCGCGGCTGATGGCCAGGCGCGTCTGGAGGGCGATCGTGAAAAGCATACCGTGGACATGATGCTGGAGCTGCCCGGCCTGAGCCAGGGAACAGCGATCACGCTGAGCTTCACGCCCTTGCAACTGGCCCCGCCGAAGGGATTGACCGATGTAGCGATGTGGCAGCAGGCGCGGCGCGGCTGGTTCAACACCTGGCAACCGAGTGCGCGATGGGGGGAGCAGGGTAAACCCTTCAGTGCTCCGGTGGGCATTCTCTCCAACAACGTCATCAGCGATCCGGTCAGCTTCGCTCTGCCCTTCTACGCCGATCAGGCGCTTTGGACTCCGGAGCTCACGAGCAGCATCTCCGTGATGGCGCAGGTACGGCGTTCGATCGACTGGTGGCTGGACGAGCGCACCGATGCCAGCGGTGAGGTGACGGGATACTGGAACTACAGGAACTTTCTGGATGCGAATCCAGGAATCCTTATCTCCTCCTGGGACTACGTGGAGGCGACGGGAGATCTCAAGTGGCTGGGAGAGCGCATTGGGCAGCTTGAGCAGCTATCGAAGTTTCTGGAGGGCCGGGACATCGATGGCGATGGGATGGTGGAGGCGACGCAGAGCGGGGACTACAACACGCTCCAGCAGCCGGGGCGCTCCAGTTGCTGGTGGGATGCGTTGAACACGGGATACAAGGATGGATATACCAACGCGTATATCTACCGCGCCTGGCGCTGCCTGGCCGATATGGAGCAGCGGCTGGGCCGCAGCACGCAGGCAATGCATTGCACAGGTCTGGCGGAGCGACTGAAGGCGGTGTACACCCGCACCCTTCTGAACCCTGCAACTGGATGGCTGGCGTGGTGGAAGAGCAAGGATGGAACCTTGCATGACTACGCGAGTCCGATCGTCAACGGCCTGGGCATCGCCTACGGTCTTGTTGAGCCCGGGCTGGGGCGCGAGATTCTGAAGAGACTTCGTATGAAGATGAGGCAGGTTGAGTTCTCCCGCTTCGACCTTGGGCTGCCGTGCACGCTCGAGCCCGTACCCCGCGCAGACTATCTGCAGCCGGATGGGCTGGGTGTACCCAGCCGGGCGGACGGAAGGGATACCTTCCAGACGTACATGAACGGTGGCATCTCCGCGGGCCACACGCTGAACTTCATCATGGCTTATCACGTTGTTGGTCAGCCGGAAGAAGGAGATGCTCTGCTGCGGGCCATGCTCGGGCGTCAGGGCCGGATCGGATTTCAGAATGGCGTACAAAATCAAGCCGATCAGGGAATCGACTGGACCAACTGGACGGGCGCGGACAAGGGGTACGAGGGGTATCTTGCCGATGTCTTCCAGTTTCTGCAGGCCGTAGTGCTGCGGGAACCCGCTCTGCGTGAGCGAATCTACCGGCCGCTGCATCCGACCAAGGTGTGAAGCGTCCAGCGTACCCGGCTGAAGCGGAAGGGCGGGTCGCCGATATCTCAGCCGCCGCTTCCATTCGCCCTATCTCTTTCGAGAGTGGGCCGGAGAGCAGCGCGCTATGGTGCGGAGAGAGCCCGAGAATCGCCCCTGGTCGAGGCGTTTCATTCGTGCGGTGATCGTCCTTTCTTGATCCATTCGCCGTCTCCGGTCTGAATCTTTTGCGCCCTCCTGCCGATGGACAGAGTGCTCACAGCGGGATACCGAAGGAGTTCAGGCAGGAGGTCGAGAGTCAGCTTCGGCGGGAGCGTCCGTAGGGATGAAGGAGGCGAGATCCTGGCAGACCGACGCTGGACGGATCGTCTGGCCGGGGAGCGAATGTTCTGAAGGAGTTCCCTTTCTATTTGGAGGAGGTCTTTGGTTCCGATGAGGGGCCCGGGCTGCGGATTTGAAGGGACGACAGGACAGGCCAGGAATCGATGCGTAAGAATCTCCGCTGGTTTGAAGCGGCAGGCAGGGGTCTCTGTAGGGCGACGGCAGGATCTTGTTTGGAGGGATGACCGGAGTCTGCCGAGGCTGTGGATGAGGTTGGAGAAGGGGCTGCTGGGTGGGGCCCGGTTTGGGAACCAGGGACGAGGGAGCCAGGGAGTTGAGGGGCGCGGAGAGAGAGAAGATGGCGGGACCAACGACAGGTCCGGATGTCTGGGTGTCCGGGTGGAGGTCAGGTGGCAGCCGGGCACCGGCGGGCGTCGCGCCTGAGGGGCTCGGACAAGAAAGAGAGTTTGAAGCCGAAGACGGCAGGAAAGAGCGGCAACGCTGAAGTTCAGGAAGGAAGACCATGAAGCAATCGACCAGTAGCAGACAACGACGCGGTTCCAGTTTGTCATCGGGAGGAGCCGCTGTCCTTGATCGTCCGGATGCCCGTGTGGGTGCTGACCGCAAGCCCGCAGCCGGAGTGAGTTGGGATTGGAACGAGGAGCAGAGCCTTTGCCGCGAGCTGGGCATTGATGAGCAGAACACCCAACTGCGCCGCGAGTACGTCCGTCTGGGCGAGTTCGAGCGAGAGTTGCTGGCAGAGATGGTGCCCTGGATCCAGGCCGAGGCTTCGGCGATCGCGGAGGAGTTCTACGACTGGCAGTTCGAGTTTGGACCGACGAGGGAGTTCTTCGAGAACTTTGCGAGAGAAAAGAAGATGCCGCTGGCGGTTCTGCGCAAACACCTGGAGGCGGCGCAGGCCGGTTACCTGACGGAGGTCTTCGCCGGCGCGGAGGTGAACTGGGATACGCGCTACCTGGAGAAGCGCCTGCATGTGGGGGTGACGCACAACCGGATCAACCTGCCCTTCAAGTGGTACATCGGAGCCTATACGGAGTTTGACCGGCTGCTGTCGGCTCATCTGCGGCGGGAGATCGCCGACGAGGAGAGGGCGCGCCGGATTGAGGCTGCGGTACGGCAGGTCTTCAATCTGGACCTGCAGGCGATTGGGGACGCCTTTCTGGTGGACACGGTACGTTCTCTGCTGGATGCCAGTGGTATGACGATGGATGAGATCATCCCTGAGGGCGACAAGGCCGAGCAGATGGGTAAGATCAAAACCGTCCTGCAAGGCCAGATTGATGGCTTTGTGAAGGCCATGAACCAGATGGCGGAGGAGCACAACCGTGGCGACATCGACGTCGTGCTTCCGACTGAGCGATTTCAAGGCGTGTACAAGACCATGGCACAGGGCGTCAACGAGATGGTGGCCGGCCACATCACGGTGAAGAAGAAGGCGATGGCTTGCGTAGCCGAGTTCGGCAGGGGCAACTTTGAGGCCCCGCTGGAGAGGTTCCCCGGCAAGAAAGCCTTCATCAACGAAACCATTGAACGGGTCAGGGCGAACCTGAAAGATCTGGCCGGCGACATCGACGCGCTTACCAAAGCGGCAGTCGAGGGCAAGCTGAACACGCGCGCCGACGCGAGCAGGCATGAAGGAGACTTCGGCAAGATGGTGGAGGGGATGAATGCCACCGTGGACGCGCTGGTGCATCATTTGGATGTTGTGCCGCCGGCCTTCATCGTCGACACGGATTTCAAGATCCAGTACGCAAACCATGCAGTGCTGGAGCTGACCGGATTCTCCAAAGAGGCTATCCTGGGCACCAACTGCTACGACCACTTCAAGACGGCCGACTGCCGGACCGAGAGATGCGCCACCGGCCAGTGCATGCGGAGCGGACAGGTGGCCGTTGGCGAGACCGACGCTCATCCGCAGGGAAAACACCTGGACATCTCCTATACGGGCACGCCGCTCAAGGATAACGAGGGCCGGGTGATCGGAGGGCTGGAGTTCATCGCCGACCTCACCGCCATCAAGACGGCGGGACGGGTAGCCAAGAAGCAGGCCGACTTCCAGGAAGCAGAGGTGAACAAGCTGGTGGTGAGTCTGGGCAAGGTCGCCGAGGGAGATCTGGAGGTGAAGACGGCGGTTGCGGCCGCAGATGCCGATACCCAGGCGATTGCGGCGAACTTCCAGAAGCTCAACGGGGCGCTGGAGCAGACGATCGCGGCGCTGCAGGGCCTGGTAGCTGATACTCGGAGACTGGCCCAGGATGCAGCGGCCGGCCACGTGGGCAAGCGAGCCGACGCCAGCGCCCATCTGGGGGATTATCGCAAGATCGTCGAAGGGGTGAACCAGACCCTGGAGGCGATTGTGGAGCCGCTGAAGGTGACCTCGCAGAACGCCACAGCGCTGGCTTCCTCGAGTGAGGAGTTGACCGCGGTGAGCCAGCAGATGGCAGGGAACGCCGAAGAGACGGCAACCCAGGCCAATGTGGTCTCCGCAGCCTCTGAGCAGGTATCGAGAAGCGTGACCTCGGTTGCCTCGGCCACCGAGGAGATGCAGGCCTCGATCCGGGAGATTGCCAAGAGCGCCATTGAGTCAGCCAAAGTCGCCAAGAATGCGGTGAGCGTAACTCATTCGACCAACGAAACCATGGCCAAGCTGGGCGAGTCCAGCCGGGAGATCGGCAGCGTGATCAAGGTGATTACCTCGATTGCGCAGCAGACGAATCTGCTGGCTCTGAATGCGACGATCGAGGCGGCGCGCGCCGGTGAAGCGGGCAAGGGATTCGCCGTGGTGGCCAATGAGGTGAAGGAGCTGGCCAAGCAGACGGCCAAGGCGACCGAGGATATCGGCCAGAAGATCGAGGCGATTCAGGGCGATACCGCGGGAGCGGTGAAGGCGATCGAGGAGATTGGTGTGATCATCAACCAGATCAACGACTTCTCCAACAGCATCGCCTCCGCCGTGGAAGAGCAGACGGTGACTACCAATGAGATTGGCCGCAGCGTGACCGAAGCGGCCAAGGGAGTGGACGACATCGCCAAGAACATCGGCGGCGTGGCGTTGGCGGCCAAGGATACGACCCAGGGCGCGAACGACACCCAGAAGGCCTCGCAGGAGCTGAGCCGGATGGCTGCGCAACTGCAGCAGGTGATCTCGAAGTTCACCTTCTGATCTGACTGGATGGTGTGGGCACGGGCTGGCGGCTGTGCGGGATCCGTCTGCCTGTGCCTATTCGTCTCAAAGGCTGGATGCGGGAGAGACTGGCGCGTGGGTGCGGAGACTGCGGTGCGAGGGGTTTGCTTGAGGGCGGAGGCGGATTACCGGCGCTCCTGGAGGAGAGAGAGAGGCGGTTGTGGCGGTGTACAAGCGGATGCTCAGAGCCGGAGAGCGGATTCGGGTGCTGGTGGTGGATGACTCGGTGGTGATCCGGCGTCTGGTGAGCCATGCGCTGGAGGAAGACCCGGCGATCGAGGTGGTGGGTACGGCATCGAACGGGGCGATTGCGCTGCAGCGGATTCCACAACTGAATCCGGATGTGATCACTCTGGACATCGAGATGCCGCAGATGGATGGTCTGGAGATGCTGCGGAGGGTACGGCGGGAGTATCCAGATCTGCGGGTGATCATGTTCAGCACGCTGACGGAGCGTGGCGCGGCGGTGACGCTGGAGGCGTTGAGTCTGGGTGCGGACGATTATGTCAGCAAGGCGTCCAATGAGGGAGCGCTGGATCGATCGATGGCGCGGCTGCGGGAGGAGTTGATCCCGAAGATCAAACAGTTCTTCCGGACGCCGCAGGCGGAGGTGAGCACGGGCGCGACTGCGCCGCCGCCTGCGCCGGCGGCGGTTCTGCCGGCGATGCGGGTGGAGACGGGAGCGCGTCCGAAGGTGGTTGCGATTGGCGTCTCTACGGGCGGGCCGACGGCGCTGGGCGCGATTCTGCCGCAGCTTCCGGCAGAGTTTCCACTTCCGATTCTGGTGGTGCAGCACATGCCGCCGCTCTTCACCCGGCTGCTGGCGGAGCGTCTGCACTCCACCTGCAGGCTGCCGACGCAGGAGGCGATGCAGGGTGAGCCGGTGGAGGGGGGAAGGATTCTGATTGCGCCGGGAGACTTTCACATGAAAGTGGCGGGCAACGGGGGTGGCGTGAAGGTATGTCTGGATCAGTCGCTGCCCCAGAACTCCTGCCGCCCTGCGGTGGATGCGCTGTTCTGCTCGGTGGCGGAGGTCTATGGAGGTGCAGTGATCGCCGTGGTGCTGACGGGAATGGGGCAGGACGGCATGCGCGGAGCGAAGGTTTTGAAGGCCCAGGGAGCCAGCGTGCTGGCGCAGGATGAGGCGACGAGCGTGGTCTGGGGGATGCCGGGCGCGGTGGTGAGCGCGGGCGTCGCCGATAAGGTGTTGCCGTTAGACCAGGTGGTTCCGGAGATTCTGCGCCGGGCCGGCCGGGCTTAGGGAGCGGGGAATGTCCAGCGGTTCAATGGCGAGCATCGACGGGGGAAACTACAGGTTTCTGCAGGAGTATGTGTACTCCCGGGCGGGGATCGTTCTGGATAGCAACAAGCACTATCTGTTTGAAAGCCGGCTCTCGCCGGTGGCCCGGCAGTTTGGCCTGGAGACGGTGAACGAGCTGTGTGTTCTGCTGCGGGAGGGTCGGGAGGTGGAGGTTGGGCGCCATGTGGTGGAGGCCATGACCACCAACGAGACCTATTTCTTCCGGGAGCCGGGCCACTATGACGCCATCCGCACCAAGCTGCTGCCGCGTCTGCGCAAGGAGCGCCCGAGTGCGGGGAGGCTACGTTTCTGGTCGGCTGCGGCCTCCACCGGGCAGGAGGCGTACAGCCTGGCCATGCTGCTGCGGGAGGAAGGCCTGGGGGAGGGGGAGACCCAGATTCTGGGAACGGATCTTTCCACGCAGGTTCTGGAGCGTGCCAGGAGCGGGAGGTATCAGCAGATCGAGGTGAATCGCGGGCTGCCTGCTTCGCTGCTGGTGAAGTACTTCAGTCGCCTCGGAGTGGACTGGCAGTTGAACGGCGAGGTGCGGCGGATGGTGCAGTTTGAGAGTGCTGATCTGCGCCAGAGCATGCGTTTGCGCGGACCGTTTGACCTGGTGTTCTGCCGCAATGTGATGATCTACTTTGACGCCGAGACGAAGAAAAAGATCCTGCGGGAGCTGCACGGAACGCTTGCGAGAGGCGGCTGGCTGTTGTTGGGGGGAGCCGAGCCGGCATTCGGCGCTGAAGAGTGGTTTGAGCGGGAGATGGTCGGGAACGTCACCGTGTATGTTGCGCGCTGAGAGGAGAGAGATGGCGATGGTTCTGAACGCAGAGATCCTGCCTGGCGACCTGGAGCAGATTGTGAGTTCGGTATGCGGGACGATGATGGACATGGAGGTAAACCGATGCGATGCCGGATGGTTCCCGGCAAGGGACCGATGGACGGCGGCGGTTCATCTGAGCGGCAATTGGAATGGCGCAGTATTGCTGGAGTGCAGCCCGGAGCAGGCCCGCTGGTTTGCCGGCAGCTTCCCCGCGATGGATTCAGAGGAGAGCGTGGAGGAGATGGTTCCCGACGCCCTGGGGGAGCTGGTGAACATGATCGGCGGGAACCTGAAGTGCCTGTTGCCGACGGGGGCCCATATCTCCCTGCCCGCGGTGGTGAAGGGTAGCGACTACGCTCTCTCGATCCGAGGGGCGGAGGTTCAGCGACGGCTGGCCTTCCAATGCGTGGCGGGCCGGTTCTGGGTGACGGTTCTTGCCACTCGAGGTTGAGGGCAGGGAGGGGTCGGTTTGCTCGGGAGTGCATCGGGCGCGAGACGTGGATGGCCGAGTTGCTGCGACGTTGGCGGCCTGGCAGAGGGTTGAGCCTGCAGCGAGCGGCGCTGGGAGGCAGATTACTCGGTCTCTCCGGGCGTCTGGGTGGGATGGATCTGGATTTCGCTGCGCTCGTAGGGGCGTCCCCTGGCCAGGGCGGCTTCGAGATCTTTGTCGTAGCCGTAGAGGTCTTCAAAGAAATGGATGGAGCCATCTTCGTCCGGGATTGCCGTAAAGTAGCCGATCACGACGGTGAGCGGGGTACGGAGGTTCACGGTGCGATTGTTCAGCGGTCCGGTCATCGCCAGGTCAATCTTGTCGGCGTCCCAGCCGTTCTCCTCATCCGGATCCTTCTGGTCGCCCTGCAGTACCCACAGGGCCATCTGGTCGGCGTGCTGCAGACGGACGCAGCCGTGCGACCGGTCACGGCGGGTGAGATCGAAGAGGTTCAGCTCCGGCGTGGAGTGCATATAGATGTCATACGCGTTGGGGAAGAGGAACTTGACCAGTCCCAGAGAGTTTCGTGGTCCGGGTAGCTGGCGGACGTTGTAGCGCAGATGCTCGAGATCATGGAGGGTGAAGCTGGTGACCACCGATCCATTGTTGCGGTACAACTGGTAGTCGTTGGCGGCAAGGTAGCGCAGTCCCTTCCTTTGTACATCCGGCACAAGCTCCTTGCGGACGATGGAGGGAGGAAGGTTCCAGTAGGGCCGAAAGACGACGTAGCGCATCAGGCGGACAAACATCGGCGTGGCGTGGTTGTCTTTGGCCTGGCCGGTGACGACCTTCATGGTGAAGGCGAGAATATTGTCCGGATCATAAGCGCGCAGCATGAACTCGGGCAGGTTCACCAGCACTCGCGGCTCAATATAGTTTTGCGGCAGCCAGCGCCAGCGCTCGAGAGCATCGTCCAACTGCTGCACGCGCACGCTCATGGGTACGTTCAGGCTGGCGATGGTGGCCTGTCCCAGGCGCCCATCCGGCTGCAGGCCGTGCTGCTGCTGGTAGAGTTTTACCGCCTTCGCCAGTTGAAGGTTGTAGATCCGCGGTGCGCGGCCGGGTGGTCTGGGGGCTGGAGTGTTGGCCGGGAGCGGCTGGACGTCTGGGCTGGTGGGTTGAGTGCCGGGCTCGGCTGGCTGGGCGCCTGGGGCTGGGGCGGACGGCGCCGGGGAGTTGGGCGGGGCGTCGCCGGTGAACTGCAGCCGTGCCCAAAGCTGGGGCAGCGCCGCGTACCATCCTCCGACGCCGACGGGTCTCACTCCCGGGGGCAGTGGCGGCAAGGGGGCCGGGGGCGCAGCAGTCTCTTCCATGGCCAGCAGGCGATAGGTTACGAGGGCCTGTTCCGTCCGTTGGTAGAGTGGATTCTGCGGCTCGATGCTCTGGACGACCGAGGGTATGCCGGATGCGTCGACGATGCGATCGTTGAGCAGCGTCGCAACATCGAAGGAGGCTCGCTTCTGCGGCACATCGATGTCGAAGTTCAGGGTCTCCGGATTGATCCGTCCGTTGTGCAGGTCCTCGAGATAGCGCACGCTGCAGATGGTCAGGGCGAGGTCAAAGCCGGCGATGGTGTCCTGGGCGCGGGTGGACTCATCGTGGCTGCGGGCGATCGCGGCCAACTGCTTCAGGCGCTCCGCCCAGCGCCCCCTGGCTCCGTCGGCGGCGTCGTAGTCCGCGGGGTTCAGCCCCTTCTGCTCCGCATCTTCAAACTGCTGGACCAGATCGAGAGCTGCAGGGGTGGGTTTGCCGTCACGCGTCCAGGCCAGTTCGTGGTCGCGATCCGCGTAGAACTTCTGCACCATCGTCCAATCACCGGCGTAGTCCGGCCAGCGCAACCGGGCGAGGGCTGGCTTATCCAGCAGACGCTCCAGGTCTCCCGCGTAGTCTGTGGTGTTGGGCGGCGAGGTGGCACGGCGCGGATGCAGGTGCGCGGTGAATCCCTTGACCCCGCCCTTGCAGCCGGTGACTCCCGCCAGCACACAGGCGCAGAGCGCAAGGGCTGGCAGGGAGCGAGGCTGAAGAGAGGGGAGAACGGGTGGGCGAAGGTTCATAACGTGGAGAGGGCGACCGAGCCTTGTATGTAGAGCGTACATGAGGAGACGGCTCGGAACCCTACGATCTGGACTGGAACTGGATAGCGGCGGGAGTCTCCTGGGCGCTCCTAAGAAGCGATAGAGCGTGGGTGAGTGCGGAGCGAGGGCGGTGGCGGCTGGCGGTTCAGAGGGGCAGAGCACCGGCCAGGGACGCCCAGCACAGAGCCGCCTGGGTGAGGATAACGCTCACGGTCAGCAGGAGAAAGAGCTTGCGTTGTCTGCTCTCCAGGGCGTCGGCAAAGACTCCGCCGATGAAGGTGAAGAGGAACGGCAGAGCCCAGACCCAGGGCGCGCTGATGACCTGAGTGGTGTAGAGGGGGAAGAGCAGCAGTGTCATCAGCAGCGGCGCCGTGTTGCCGAAGTACCGGCTGCGGCGGTTGCGTCCGTAGACCACCAGGGCTACGGCTGCGGCAACAACGATGCCGGCGTTGGCCGGCTGGGTGAGAAACCGGCGCACGGCGAAGAGCGCAAACCAGCTACGAACGCTGCCGCCGGTGAAGACGTAGAGGAAGGCGGAGAGTTTGAAGCTGAAGCCGGCAAAGACGATCAGCATGGCGCCCATGGCGGCGTAGACCATGATCTGGGAGACATAGGAGCGCCGCCGGTCGGCGGTGTAGAAGAAGAAGGCCATCCCGGCCAGGAATCCCACGACGCCAGCCAGCAGATGGGCGGCCGCGGTGAGTCCCAGGGCGGCGGTAAGCAGCAGGATACGCGGGCGCCACATGGAGCGCGGCCCCTGTAGCGCATGACCAACGCCGATGGCGGTGTAGATGAGCCCATAGAGCCCCCACATGGCGAGGATCTCATTGTTCGGATGGGTTGCGTAGCGGACGATGGCGGGACAAAAGGTATACAGCGCCAGCGCCAGTGCTCCGCCCTCAGGGCCGAAGAGCCGTTTGGCCACCCACCACAGGCCTCCGCCGAGCCACACCGCAAAGAGCACAAAGGGCAGGCGGAGCAGGTAGGGGATGAAGCTGAGTTCGTGGCGCGCCTCCCAGGTGGTGCCGTTGAGGCTGCCGTTGGCGTACAGCCGGTCTGCGGGCTTGCGAAGGTGGTCGATGCTGAGCAGCAGAACGCGCTGTGCGGTGAGGGGGAGACCGGCGAGCCGGTAGGCGAGGGTGCCATCGCCGTTGAGGTTGCCGCAGGTGGTGAAGTAGCCCTGCAGGACCGAGGGGCTCTCCCACATCTCGCGTCCGCAGCGAGCGTAGCGGAAGTCGTTGGCGTCCAAAGGCTGGTGACCGATGGTCCAGAGGCACTGGCCGAAGAGGACAAGCAACAGCAGAGCAGCAACTCGTTGTGGCCGCCCTATGGAGAATCCACGCAATCTCATGCTTTCAGCAAGTGTATCGGATGCCGGGGAGAAGATCCTGATGGCTGCTGTGGGGCGTCGGCTCGCCTTGTTTCCTGGCTGGTGGGTCTGCGTCGACTCTGTTCCCCAGGGACCGATCCGCTACACTCGGTAGGGATGGACTCACTCAACTTCACTGCCGGCCGCGCCTTTCTCCGTTCTGACTCCTCGGTTGCCCCCTGGAGGGCGGTATTTGAGGATGAGGGACCGGCTGCGTATCTGTACGCCTGCGACCGCTCCCGGGAGCGGGGAGGGCAGGAGCAGGGAAGGCAGACGGTGGCGGAGGAGAGCGTTCTGGACGCCATGCTGATCTACAACGGTTCCTCGCTGCCGGAGCCGGAGAGAGAGCGCCTGGCCAGTATCCAGTGGTCGCGCTCGGGAGAGCAGTGCGTGCTCTACATCGATGGAGCGGCGCAGGCGTTCATGGACTTCACGGCCCGGGTCAGCTTCTGTCGGAGCAACTTTCCCAACTACCTGCAGGAGCAGGGCGAGGGCTGGCGAAGGCACTCTCACGCCTGGGATCCGGCGGTGATCGAGGCGTTTGAGGCAGCGATCTACGCCTGAGGCGGAGCGGCCGGACGGAATCAGATGCAGGGGGAAGTTCACTGAGCGGGCGTGGCGGATTCGGCCCCTCCTGAACATTCTGCCGCTGCGGCGGGATCTGCGACTCCTTCCGGTTCCAGCACTCCTTAAGGCTCTGCCGTCGCTGCAGGTGGTTGGCCGCAGTTTCTGGCTGCGTTCGCCGACTTCGCAGCAGGTGTTTGGGGGCCGGCGCCGAAGCTGTGTCGGGGGGAACGGATGGCTGCAGAGAGGCGGTACAGGAGATGACACTGCATTCCGCGGATTTGCGGTCTAGAATGGCGAGTTGACGACGGGTCTCCTGAGATTGCCGGCAGCGGCAGCTTAAGCCGCAAGTGCCGGTGACCATCCGGCAGCGCCGTGTCGAGAGCATGCAGAACGCAAGGAGAAGCGCATGGGGATGAAGAGTTATGCCAGTTCGGATATCCGTAACATCGCACTCGTCGGGCACTCGCACTGCGGCAAGACCGCTCTGATCTCGGCGATGCTCAAGACCGCCCGTATGCCGGTGGACAACGGCGGAGCGGTGACCGCCTACGACGAAGAGGAGATCGCCCGCGGCATTACCATGTCCAATGCGGTGGCCTTTGCGGAGTGGAACGGAAAGCGCATCAACTTCATCGATACTCCTGGCTTCCATATGTTCGTGTATGAGGCCCGCGCGGCGATGGTTCCCGCCGAGGCGGCCGTGGTGGTGATCAACGCCCAGACGGGTATGGAGAGCGTGACGAGCACGGTGTGGAACTATGCGGCGGAGGTGAACCTGCCTCGCATCCTGGTGATCAACCAGGCGGACCATGCCAGGACGGCGTCCGAGGCCGAGCGCGATCTGCTGGTGGAGGGACTGCGCGAGCGGTTTGGCCGCCAGGTGATCCCGGTGCAGCTTCCGATCGTCGACGCGCAGGGTTTCCATGGAGTGGTGGACCTGGTGACGATGGAGGCCTTTCGGTATACCCCGCTGGGAGACGGCGTCGGCTCCCGCGGCCCGATTCCGGCAGAGCTGGAGGCCCAGTCCAAGGCAGCGCATGAGGCCCTGGTGGAGCTGGTGGCGGAGGGCAAGGACGAACTGATGGAGGAGTTCTTCGCCGTGGGGACGATTCCGCAGGAGCATCTGGTGCAGGCGATCCACGAGGCTATCCGTGAGGACCGTATCTTCCCCATTTTGTACACGAGCGCCCTGTCGAACGTGGCGACCGATCATCTGCTGGACTTTATCGAGGTGTATGTGCCGTCGCCGCATGAGCGCCCGCCGATTGCGGCGC
This sequence comes from Acidobacteriota bacterium, assembly GCA_021806005.1. Taxonomy (GTDB): domain Bacteria; phylum Acidobacteriota; class Terriglobia; order Terriglobales; family Acidobacteriaceae; genus Granulicella. The sequence continues at coordinate 33,798 of JAJZDM010000018.1, forward strand.
ACACGTTGCGCGGGACGCTGACGAAAGCCAGCGGCAAGGGGAGCGGGAACGGGGCGTCGGCCGGGGCTGCGGAGGCTCAGGGTGAGGCGCAGAGTGGGGACGAGACGGGCGGCGACACCATCCTGTGCCCGATCGACGACGCCGAACCGGCGACGATCTACGTGTACAAGACGCTGGTGGATCCCTTTGCCGGCCGGATCTCCTTCTTTAAGGTAATCAGCGGCTGCATCCGCAATGAGGCCTTGCTGGAGAACTACAGCCGCGGGGAGTCCGAGCGGCTGACGCACATCGGCGTGATGCAGGGGCGCAAGCTGGTGGAAGTTGCCGAGCTGCACGCCGGGGATCTGGGGGTGGTGGCCAAGCTGCGTGTTACCCAGACCGGCGACACGCTGGGCGTGAAGGGCCACGATCTGCGCATCGACGCGGTACCGACGCCGGAGCCGGCGATGACCTATGCGATCGAGCCAAAGTCGCGGGCCGATGAGGATAAGCTGGCTCCGGCACTGCACAAGCTGATGGAAGAGGACCTGCTGTTGCGTTTCTACCGCGACCCCCAGACCAACGACTTTCTGTTGGCCGGCGCGGGCCAGATGCACATTGAGGCGGTGGTCTCCAAGCTGCGCCGACGCTACCATACGGAGGCAACGCTGAAGAGCCCCAAGGTTCCTTATCGGGAGACGATCCGCGCCGCGGCGACGGGCCATGGCCGGCACAAGAAGCAGAGCGGCGGCCACGGCCAGTTCGGTGACTGCAAGATCCGCCTGGAGCCGCTGGCGCGCGGCGCGGGCTTCGAGTTTGTCAACGACATCTTTGGTGGGGCGATTCCGCGGCAGTTTGTTCCCGCGATTGAGAAGGGGATCCAGGAGACGGCGGTGCGCGGCCATCTGGCCGGCTATCCGATGGGGGACTTCCGCGCGACGGTCTTCGACGGCAGCTTCCATGATGTGGATTCGAGCGAGATGGCCTTCAAGATCGCCGGCCGACTGGCCTTCCGGGCGTGCATGGAGCAGGCGCGGCCGGCGCTGCTGGAGCCCATCATGCGGGTAGAGATCGACATTCCCGATGCCGCCGCCGGAGCGGTGGTGGGTGACCTGAACAGCCGGCGGGGCCGGGTGCAGGGCATGGAGACGCAGGGGCAGCGCGCCGTGGTGAATGCGCAGGTGCCGCTGGCCGAGATGCTGACCTATGGAACCACGCTGACTTCGATGACCCATGGACAGGGCAGCTTCCGCATGGAGATGGATCACTACGACTTTGTTCCCAGCGCGATTGCGGACAAGATCATCGCTACCTCCAAGCGACCAGTGGAAGAGTTGGAGGAGTAGCCGGGCCGAGGGGCTAGGTCCAGAAGGTAGACTGGAGAGGTATGATGCTGACTCTCCCCGAAGGCGACTTCAAGGCCTATCTCTTCGACTGTGACGGCACGATCGCCGATTCGATGCCGATCCACTTCATCGCCTGGACTCAGGCGCTGAAGGAGTACGGCTGCACCTCGTTCACCGAGGAGCTGTTCTACGCCTGGGGTGGGCGGCCGGTGGCGGCGATTGTGGAGGAGTTGAGCCGCAGAGACGGTTTGACGATTCCGGTCGAGGCGTTCAGCCAGCGCAAGGAGAGCCTGTACTACGAGTTGATCCATGAACTGAAGCCGGTGCCGGAGGTTCTGGAGCAGATTCATCTGCAGCATGGCCGGATTCCGTTTGCGGTGGTGTCGGGCAGTACTCGGGAGTCGGTGGTGCGGTCGCTGGAGACGCTGAAGATTCTGCATCTGTTTGACACGCTGGTCTGCGCCGGCGAGTACGAGCGGTCCAAGCCGGCTCCAGACCCTTTTCTGCTGGCGGCTCAGCGGTTGGGGGTTGCGCCCGAGCGCTGCCTGGTGTTCGAGGATGCCGAGATCGGCATGGAGGCGGCGAGGGCCGCGGGGATGGCTGCGGTGCGGATCGCCCAGCCCCACGAGCGGGCAGGGAAGGCTGTTTAGGGCGTTTCAGCCCTCAACAGGCAGGAAAATCACGGATTTCGCCCAAAAACATGGTATTCTGAATGACGTTGTCCAATAGCACGTTTCCTTCCGGAATATCCAGCAGGAACATCCAGGAACCACCATGCCAAAGCTAAAGACCCACTCGGGCGCAGCCAAGCGCTTCAAGAAGACCGGAACAGGCAAGTTCAAGCGCGGTCAGACGAAGATGCGCCACATCCTCACCTCGAAGTCGAACCAGACCAAGTCCAAGCTGGGCCGGATTGTGCTGGTTTCTGAGGCGGATACGCCCAAAGTGGCACGCATGCTGCCCTACGCCTGAGGCGTAGCAGCGAAGAGAGTTTTCGGATCGAGCCGCAGACAAGCAAAGGGCCGCAAAGCGTACAGGCCCCTGGGACCGGGAACGGGCCCACTGAGATTCGAAGCAGCAAGCCTGTGTGAAGAGGTCACCTTACCTCCAGCCGGGCGATCCACCAGAGGCCGTGATTTGTTTGACCACGGTCTGGGTACGCAGGCAAGAAGAGCCACGCAAGACAAAAGAGGAGAACAGCCATGCCCCGTGTAAAACGGAGTACCAAACGCAGTGACCGCCGCAAGAAGATTCTGAAGCGCGCCAGCGGTTACTTCCTGACAAAATCCAAGCTCTACCAGGCAGCGCAGGAGGCCGTCGAACGCGGCCTGAAGTTCGCCTACATCGGCCGCAAGCAGAAGAAGCGCCAGTTCCGCTCGCTCTGGATCGTCCGTATCAATGCAGCCTGCAAGCTCAATGGAATGAGCTACTCCACCTTTATCGACGGGCTGCGCAAGGCGGAGATTGAGCTGGACCGCAAGGTGCTGGCCGATATCGCCGCCAACGACCCCGCAGGGTTTGCGGCTCTGGCAGTCTCGGCCAAGAATGCGCTGGAAGCGGCCAAGAAGGCACGCGCAGCAGCGTAAACGGGTTTCTGGATCGATGATTTTGTATCGCAGGCGCGGCTTCGGCCGCGCCTGCGTTGTTGTTGGCTGAGACTGTTTCGTTGTTGGCTGCGGGAGCGGGAGCCGGAGCTCCTGCGGGTGGACGACTACACTGGAGGCATGAAGTGTGTTCTGCCCCCGGGCCCGCGTGCTGCGATCTTCTGGTGTTTGAGCCTTTCCGTCCTTGCCCTTTGCCCGGTGGGACTGCGTGCCCAGAAGCCGGCTCCTCTGCAGGTTGCCTTCACCTTTGATGACCTGCCGGCGCATGGGCCGCTGCCCCCGGGTGAGTACCGGCCGGAGCCGATGCGGACGATCCTGAAGGTGCTCCGGGAGAACGATATGCCGCAGACCTACGGGTTTGTGAACGGGTTCCGGACGGCCGAGTATCCGTACCAGACGGAGCTGCTGCGGGAGTGGATCGCCTCTGGAGATGCTCTGGGAAACCATACATGGTCGCATCCGGAGCTGGATAAGCACTCCGCCAGGATGTACATCCACAACATCGCCGAGAACGAGCCGCTGCTGGAGAAGGTGGACCCCAGGGGAGACTGGCACTGGTTCCGCTTCCCCTATCTGGAGGAGGGGGATACGCTGGCCAAGCGCGAGGCGGTGCGCTCCTATCTGCTGGGGCATCACTACCGGATTGCGGAGGTGACCATCGACTTTGGCGATTACCTGTGGAACGACGTCTATGCGCGCTGCGCGGTGAAGCAGGACAATGCGGCGATTCAATCGCTGGCCACCAGCTACCTGGCGACGGCCGACGAGTTCATCACCTACTCGCGAACGCTCTCGCAACAGCTCTACGGCCGCGATATTCCCTATGTGCTGCTGCTGCATGTGGGAGCGTTCGACGCCAGGATGCTGCCCCGGCTGATTGCGTTGTTCCGGCAGCGGGGGTTTGAGTTTGTGACCCTGCCGCAGGCGGAGTCGGACCCGGCGTACAAGGTCGATCCCAAGGTGGCGTATCCGGGCGGTGGACTGTTGTTCGAACTGGAGGCGCAGGCTCGGAACGTCAATCTGCCCGATGCGAACGAGCCGGAGGAGCAGTTGGCCAAGATGTGCCGTTGAGGCGGCAGGGATGGCAGGGGACCGCGAGCGGGTTTAAGGGTGAAGGTCGGCGCTGGTGGCTTCGGGCGCTGAAGCGGCCAGCCCGGTATGGGCATTTGGATCAGTTGGTGCGGCGGGGGATGCAGCGCGGAACGTAGCGCGGGCCCGTTCAACGGCGTCATAGTTCGCCTCCGCCCAAGTCCAGACCCCACAGAACGCCTGACCAAGGCTGTGGCCGAGTTGGGTGAGCTGGTACTCGACGTGGGGCGGGATAACGGGATGGACGGTGCGCCGGACCAGACCGTCGCTCTCCATCTGGCGAAGGGTTTTGGTGAGCATCTTCTGGCTGACGCCGCCGGCGAGTTTGGCAAGCTGGCTGAACCGCACCACGCCGTGCTCGGCAAGGACATCGAGCAGGACCATCGTCCACTTGTCGGCGACGCGTTCGATGATCTCGCGCACGAGGGTTTCAACGCGGGCATCGAAGCCGGCTGGGCACTCGGCAGAGGATGGGGCGGCCGGCTGGGGTGTTGCGTGAGGCTGCCTGGCTGCGGCTGCGGCGGGGTGGTCCGGTACGCGGGCCGGAACATGATCGAGCGAGTGATCCTTATGGGGCTTTTTGTGCTTTTTCTCCTTCTCCCGCTTGTCTTTCTTCTCCTTCTTCATTGCGCGGCCTCCTGGGACGAAGTTGCAGTTTCCATAAGGTGCGTACCAAACCGGAAAGTGCCTACTTCCCAAACGAAGGGTACACCCCTAAGCTACATCTGAGGAAGATCCAGAGACGGTCCGGAACCGGACTGGAAGAGAACGAGAACCGATGGAGGAGATGCAAGCATGAGAGCGCAAGGAAATACGATTCTGATCACCGGTGGAGGCTCGGGTATTGGACGGGGGCTGGCGGAGGCGCTGCACCGGGAGGGAAACCAGGTGGTGATCGCCGGAAGACGGCAGAGCGTGCTGGAAGAGACGGCGAAGGCCAATCCGGGCATGCGGTTTCTGACGCTGGATATCGAAGATCCGGAGGCGATCCGGGAGTTTGCGGCGCGAGTGACCGTGGAGTTCCCGGCGTTGAATGTGCTGATCAACAATGCGGGGATCATGCGCATGGAGAACCTTCTGGCGCAGCCGGACGATCTGGGTGACGCCGAGGCGATGGTAAGCACCAACCTGCTGGGGCCGATACGGCTGACGGCGGCTCTGATGCCGCTGCTCAGGAGGCAGGAGCACGCTACCATCATGAACGTATCTTCGGGTCTGGCCTTTGTACCGCTGGCGCTGACTCCGGTCTACAGTGCGACCAAGGCGGCACTCCACTCCTACACATGCTCCCTGCGCTACCAGTTGAAGGACACCGCCGTCGAGGTGCTGGAGATCATTCCGCCGTATGTGCAGACAGATTTGATGGGCGGGGCGGAGGATCCGCGGGCGATGCCGTTGATGGACTATATCGCCGAGACGATGGAGTTGTTGAAGACGGAGCCAACGCCTGCGGAGATCTGTGTGAAGAACGTGCATGGCCTGCGATTCGCAGAGTCGAGTGGAAGATTCGCGGCGGTCTTCCAGGGGCTGAACGACGCGTTTTCAGGAAGCTGAACGCAGAGGCAGATCTCCGGCGCTGGAACGGAGGTTCTGCGGGGCGGCTTGCTTGTGAGGAGGGAGCCGCCCCTGACGTTGTGCCGCGGGGTAGAGCGACGCCGGCTGTGGTTTGCTGTGGCCGTTCGAGGGGAGACGCCGCGGGCCGGGAGCAGGGGACCTTAGTGCGGGAGATCCTTGTGAGGCAGTAACCGCACCTACGGCCGGTAATCACCATAACGCCTTCGCCTATCCGTGGGCATGCACTATGCTGTAGGCATGCCTACAGCCGTCGAACTTGATTTCAACCCACCACCGTCGACGGAGGCCAGCGACAAGGCTGGCGGTCCGCCGCCCTTTGAGTCCTGGGGACGCTATCCGGAGTATCCGGCGGAGTTGAAGCAGCTCCATTGGCAGGGCGACTATCCGCGGGCGATTGACGGCGTGCATCACGGCGCGCTGGCGGTGGGGATGGGCAGAAGCTATGGCGATGTGTGCCTGCTGAAGGATGGTACGCTGCTGCAGACGACCGGGATGAACCGGCTGCTGGACTTTGATCCGGCGACCGGCTTGCTGACGGCTGAGGCAGGAATTACGCTGGCCGAGATTCTGGATTTCGCGGTGCCGCGAGGATACTTTCTGCCCGTAACGCCGGGAACGAAGTACGTCACCCTGGGCGGAGCGATTGCCAACGATATCCACGGCAAGAACCACCATCACGCGGGGACGTTTGGCTGCCACGTCACGCAGTTTGAACTGGTGCGATCCGATGGCCGGCGGATGCTCTGCTCGCCGACCAGCAATCCCGATTACTATGCGGCGACGATCGCCGGTATGGGTTTGACGGGCGTGATTCCCTGGGCGCAGATCCGGTTGAAGCCGATTGTGAGCCGGAAGATCAACTACCAGGGGATTCAGTTCCATGGCATCGACGAGTTTCTGGATCTGAGTTCACAGGCCGGCAACGTTGAGTACACCGTGAGCTGGGTGGATGTGACCGCGACGGGGAAGAACTTCTGCCGCGGGGTGTTCATGCAGGGCGACCACTCGCAGACGCCGGCGCCGTTGAAGCCCTCGCCGAAGCCGAAGCTGGTGTTCCCGATGGAGCTGCCGGGTTTCGCGCTGAATCGAATGAGCGTGGGGGCCTTCAATTCGCTCTTCTTCCACAAGCAGATGAAGAAACGGGTGAGCACGCTGCAGGACTATGAGCCGTTCTTCTATCCGCTGGATGCGGTGCTGAAGTGGAACCGGATGTACGGCAAGCGAGGGCTTCTGCAGTTCCAGTATGCAATTCCGTGGGAGCATGCGAAGGAAGGAACCGTGGCGATCCTGTACGAGGTTGCGAGGTCCGGCCTGGCGAGCTTTCTGGCCGTGCTGAAGGCCTTTGGGGATGTGCCCTCGCCGGGGATGATGAGCTTCCCCAAGCCCGGAATTACCCTGGCGCTGGACTTTCCCATCAAGCCGGAGAAGAGCTTTGCGCTGTTCGATCGCCTCGCGGAGATGACGCGGGAGTTTGGCGGGCGGCTGTATCCGGCCAAGGATGCGCGGATGACCTCGGCGCAGTTTCAGGCGTTCTATCCGCAGTGGGAGCGCTTTGCGCGGTATAAGGATCCGGCGTTGACCTCCAGCTTCTGGGAGCGTGTGATCGGCGGGCAGCTTGGCGTGAAGGGGGTGGGACGATGAATCCGGACGATCAGAACCCAGCGTCGACGAGCGCGGCGCCAGCGAGCCCGGATCCGGCCGGCCCCGAGACGACCCTTCCGGTTCCAGCCAGCAGTCCGATGTTTGAGCAGGCCCGAGGCGCCGGCCAGTTGTCGGGTGTGCCGCGTGAAGCCGAACAGCCGTTGGCCTTGCGCAGCACAGGCAAGAGGGCGGAGAGCGCCGGGCGTACGCCGCGCAAGATTCTGGTGCTGGGCGCGACCTCCGGGATTGCGGAGGCCTGCATCCGTCTGTGGGCCGCGCGCGGGGATGCGCTGTACCTGGTGGCGCGGAACCCGGACCGGCTGGCCGCTGTGGCTGCGGATGCGCGCACGCGCGGGGCCTCTTCGGTGGGCAGCGCGGTGGCGAACCTGGATGATACGGCGGGGCACCCGGAGTTGCTGGCGCACGCCATCAATGGGATGGGTGGGCTGGATGTGGCGTTTCTGGCGATGGGGGTGCTGGGTGAGCAGGGCCAGGCGGAGCGGAGCTTTGAGGCGACACACGCGATTCTGCATACCAACTTTACCGCTCCGGTGAGCCTGCTGACCTGGCTGGCCAACTATGCGGCGCAGCGCCATGCAGGCACCCTGGCGGTGCTCTCGTCGGTGGCGGGTGAACGGGGACGCCGCTCGAACTACGTCTATGGGAGCTCCAAGGCTGGACTGACGGCGTTTGTGGATGGTCTGCGCAACCGGATCGACCGCGAGGGCGTGCGGGTGATGACGATCAAGCCCGGACCGGTGAAGACCGCGATGACCGAGGCGATGAAGGGCCGGGAGAAGTTTGCTGACGTGGATGCGGTGGCCGCGACGCTGGTCAAGGCGATCGATAAGGGCAAAGACGTAGTCTACGTCCCGGGGATCTGGAGGATCATCATGGCGGTGATCCGGGCCATTCCGGAGCGGGTGTTCAAGAAGTTGAATCTGTAGGCCGGGCGCGGCTGAGGCTGTTGCTGGACAACCTGGGCAAAAACCTGTGAGCAGGCTGTGGGAAGGTTGTGCGATCGCCGCGCGTTCACGGCGGGGAATCCTGTGTATTCAAGGTGAGAATCCTGTGTATCGGTCGCGAGAATCCTGTGCGTGGCCTGTGCGAATTTGTGGGATCTTGATGCGGCTTCTGGACCGGCTCTGGAGCGCTCTTCTCTGGCCCGGAGAGCAGCGTGAGTGGAAGATTCCAGCGTGCTCCTGCCGGCGGGCAGTCTACGGACTGGGTGGTGGGGCCTTCATGAGGCTCACAAAGAGATCTTCAAAGCGCTTCAGGTCCAGATCCTGCTGCACATGGACGGGCGGCATCGGTCCCGCAGGGCCATCGAGCGTGGGTTTATTGGCCGCAGTCCAGGTGAGGGTATCGCCGTAGTGGGGTCCGGGGACGGTATCGACGTCGACGTAGAGGGTGGTTGTGCGAGTGATGATGGCGGGGTCGAGCCAGGCTGCGGCGGCCAGTTCGTCCCACTGGTAGTAGAACTGGTGGCTGTAGTTGGCGATGTACTGAGCAGCGGGCGAGGATGACTGGGCGATCTGGTGGAGGATCTCCGGGGTGAAGCGGGTTTTGAGGGAGATATCGGCGTCGGTGAGGTCGATGCGCGGCCATGGAGCGCGCAGGACGATATGCGCCGCCTCGGGATCGAACCAGAAGTTGAACTCGTGGCGAGGGTCGGTTGCGAACTCGGGGTCATCGGTCTGGGGGTTGAGGCTGCCGCCCATGATGACGATCCCCTGGCTGAGTTCCGCGAAGTGGGGATCGATGGAGACGGCCAGAGCGATATTGGTGAGCGGGCCGGCGGCGTAGACGGTGACCTGGTGGGGATGGGCGTGGACCTGGCGGATGAGGAAGTGAGCGGCATCCTCGTTGAGAGGCTGGGTGGTGGGCTGGCCCTCCGTCAGAGGCGGAAGGACGAAGGGGCCGTGGTAGGGTTGGGCGCTGTGCTGCGCCAGGCTGCCCCAGGCTCCGTAGTAGAAGGAACTGCCGATGGAGGCGGTCTGGTGCATGGTCTCCGCCTGGGTGCGCAGCAGCGGGAAGACGGCGCCGGGGACGACGGGAACGTCGCTGCGGTGAATCAACTCCAGCATGCGCAGGGTGTGCTGCACCTCTTCCGGCTCCCAGGCGTCGCCGGTGACCATGGTGATGCCGAGGACTTTGACCTGGGGAGATTGAAGCAGGACCATCATGGACATCTGGTCAGAGCCGCCGGGGCCGGAGCCGTCCTGATCGATGACCACCAGTCGCTGCGCGGGCTGTGGTGACTGAGCGGGGGCGAGCGGGCACAGGAGCGCAAGGAGGAGGATCGGTGTCGGGAGCGATCTCATGAACAAGGCACCTCGAGCAAGGATTATGGAACCTCTGCGGAGTGGATGGGGCTATTTTATGACCCTGCCGCTGTCCATACCTTTTGTCTTTGGACAAAGGTCGAGGGTTCGATAAGGAGCGAATCAGCATTAACAGGAGAAGCAGGAGTACGGGGTACGGTCTCATGAATAAAGCACGTAGAGCTCGGGCGGTTGCGATGGCTTTTAATCAGGCTGGCGCGGAATCGAATCAGTCGGATAGTTGCATTCATTCGTCTGGCAGATCCGGTAATCCTGCCGCTTCCTGCTGGACATCAGCTAAGGCTCTTCCACCAGCGTTCCGATGCGAGCGCAAGAAGGAACTCGCAGATGGGAACGGCAAGCAGCCAGGCGAAGACCGGTAAGAAGTGGAATGGCCGGTGAGCCTGAGCGGCACGATTGATCTGGAAGAAGGCACCCGTGACCAGGCCAGAGGCACACCAGTACAGGATGGTAGAGAGGTTTAAAGGTGCTGGGCGGGTGGTGAAGACCAGCGCCGCCATTGTGGCCAGAAGAGCGGGCGAAAAGATGAGCCAGAGGGTTCGGTTCATCCAGCCATTCGCCACGCCCTGCAGATCAAAGTGGACCGGCACATTCTGCGGCAGCTTGCGGTAGGCAAGGCTCACAGCACCGAGATAAAAGAGTGCGATGGCAAGGGGGATGATGCTGGCGACAAGATACCATCGCGGCGATGGAGCGTTCATTTCGTCCTCCCGTCGGATAACCGATCTGGGCCCGGCATGCGCTGCAAGCTGTTCTCCCGGCTGGGCCTATGCTGCACGGCGGAGGTACAGGAAGAAGCGGCGGGCGGTGATTTGGGAAGATTGTACTGCGGGGAGCGATCTCTTGGGATCGCAATGCGAACACCGGATCAAGAGTCCTGTGGAGGCGCGAAGACCGGACGCACTCCAGCCG
>JAJZDM010000154.1 GCA_021806005.1 Acidobacteriota bacterium
CAGAGGCTCCCTTTACTTCCTTTCCTATCTCGACCCATCCTCTCCACTCCGGCGCGATGATCCGTCCGCGCGTCCCCCATCTGCCATTCCTTCAACAACAGGCCGGGGCCCTGAAGATCCAGCAGCGGATAGACCAGCAACCGCATCCGCCGGCGCTGATTCCCTCCAGGAATACAGCTATCCTGATCTCTGATGTCTGTCACCGCCCAGGACGAGATTCACCTCACCCGAGCCCTCCATCTCGCGCAACAGGCTGCGGCCTTCGCCAGCCCCAATCCCACCGTTGGCTGCGTACTCACCCGTGAAAACACCATCCTCGGCGAAGGCGCACACCACTATGAAGCGCGCGATCACGCCGAGATTGCCGCACTCAAACAAGCCTCGTCATCCGGTCACAGCGTCTCCGGAGCCACCGCCTACGTCACCCTCGAGCCCTGCTCCCACCAGGGCCGCACCGGCCCCTGCGCCAACGCGCTCATCGCCGCCGGCATTCAGCGTTGCGTGGTTGCCACCGTCGACCCCAACCCTCTGGTCCGCGGGCAGGGCCTTGCCCGCCTCCGCGCCGCCGACATCGCCGTCGACCTCCTCAACACGTCCCACCCTCTGGCCCGGCAGGCCCGCCGCCTCAACGACGCCTTCGCCCACTTCATCCAGCACCGTCGTCCCTTCGTCACCCTCAAAGCCGCGCTCTCGCTGGACGGCAAGCTGGCTCCTCCACCATCCAGCCGGACCCAGAAGACCCCTCACTGGATCACGGGTACCGCTGCCCGGGCCGATGTTCAGCTCCTGCGTCACGAATCCGACGCCATTCTGACCGGCATCGGCACCATCCTGGCCGACGACCCCTCGCTCACCGACCGCACCGGCCTCCCGCGCCGACGCCCCCTGCTGCGCACCGTTCTGGACAGCGCTCTGCGCACGCCGCCGGACTCCCGTATCGTCACCAGCGCTGCCAACGATCTGCTGATCCTCTGCTCCCAGCACCCCACCGGAGTAGACGATGTGCAGCCCGATCCCTCCGGCCGAGCCTCTCGCCTCACCTCTCGCAAGGCGGAGGTCGTCCACATCCCCACCCTCCACCATCACCTGGACCTCCACGCTGCACTCCGCGAGCTGGCCCACCGCCAGATGGTCAGCGTCCTGGTAGAGGCCGGCTCCGCGATCAACGCCGGCTTTCTCTCCTCCGATCTGGTCGATCGCGTCGTGCTCTACTACGGCGCAACCCCACTCGGTGACGCCGCCGTCTCCTTCGCCGCCAACTCTGTTTCGCCCTATGCCTTGCAGCAGCGCCTGATCCGGAGCACGCGCTCCACCTTCCCCTCCAACATGGTTCCCAACGGCGAAGACATCCGCATCACCGGCTACCTGCACGACCCCTGGGCCGGGGTCGACTGACACACCCTCGCAGCGGAACTCTCTATACTCGTCTTATGTTCACAGGACTCATCGAAACCACGGGCACTGTTCTCTCCCTCAATCCCGGCGAGGGAGCAACCCGCCTGGTCATCGCCGCACCGGCGCTCAGCAACCGTTGGCACACCGGTGACAGCATTGCCGTCAACGGCGTCTGCCTCACCGCGATCCCGCTCTCCGAACCCGCTCACTTTGCCGCCGACCTGGCCGACGAAACCCTGGCCCGCACCAATCTCGGCGGCCTCGCCCCCGGCGCCACGGTCAATCTGGAACTGCCCACCCCGGCCGGCTCTCCGCTGGGCGGGCATGTCGTTCAGGGTCATGTGGACGCCACCGGCTCACTGGTCTCCATCCTCCCGCTCCACAACAACCTGGCCACTACCGACTGGCGCCTCACCGTGGAGATCCCGGAGCATCTCTCCTCGCAGATCATCTCCCAGGGCTCCATCACCATCAATGGCATCAGTCTCACGGTAGCGCGCCTGGATCTTCCGCGCATTGAGATAGCCATCATCCCTCATACCTACAGGGCAACCAACCTGCACACCCTCAAGCCCGGGGCGCTGGTCAACATCGAGACCGACGTCCTGGCCAAGTACGCCGCTGCGCAGCGCGCGGCCTCCCAGCAGAACTGGCTGACCTCCGCCTACCTTACCGCCAACGGATATTAGCGTTTGCTTCGCCTCCGCAGGGGATCACGGCGTCTTCCACCCCGGAAACACCTCGCCCCAAGCCTTCACCCTCAGGCTCTGCGCTCCGTCTCCTCCCGCAGCCTCGAACCCGGCGGATGGCACCTCTCTCCTGCCCCACACCCGCCCGATCCCTGCCGGGCTCACCCGCTAACCAGCACAGTCATCATCGCTGCCGAACAGCTTGGTCTACCCCAGTCCGTTCAGCATCTCCTGCATCTCACTGGCGGCGTGGGCGTTTCCCGTGCGCTCACAGGCGGCCAATCCAGCCTGCAACCGCTCCCTGGCCTCCTCCACCCGGCCCATCCTCACCAGCGTCTGCGCTGACATCTGGAAGGCAGGTACATACTCCGGGTTGTACTCGATGGTAACCGCGTACTCTCGCAGCGCCTCGTCGATCTTTCCCTCGGCCGCATACGCCATCGCCAGGCCGTAGCGCGCAAACGCATCCTTCGGGTTCTGCTCTAAAATCCCGCTCAAAATCGCAACTCTGTCCATAACGGTAGGATGCGGCACACTCCCTCCAGATGCAAACACGGAGCTATTACAATGGGAGAATGCCTGATCGCCCCCAAGCAAACTCAGTGAGCGCCTCCCAATCCGAGCGTAGCGAGATCATCTTTCCCGCCGACGCCAACGCTCTTGGCAACCTCTTCGGTGGCCGCCTGATGCAGTTCATCGATCTGGTCGGCGCCACGGCCGCCAGCCGCCACGCCCGTGCCTTTACCGTCACCGCCTCCATGGATCACCTGGACTTCGTCGCACCGGTTCACGTAGGCGACCTGCTGATCCTCAAGGCCAGCGTCAACCGCGCCTTCCACACCTCCATGGAGATCGGTGTCAAGGCGATGGTGGAAGATGTTCGTGCCCAGACCCTCCGCCACGTCTCCACGGCCTATCTCACCTACGTTGCGGTCGATCTCGCCGGCAACCGCCTTGAGGTCCCTGAGGTTATCCCTGAGACGGATCATCAGATCCGCCGCTTCAACGCCGCTCTCCGGCGCCGCCAGATGCGCTCGGAAGAGATGGCGCGAAAAAAGGAGCGCCGATCCAACCTCCCACCTGAGTGGTTTCTCTAACTCCCGGCTCCCTCTGGAAGCCATAAGCTTAACATCCAAAAGAGGTTACCATGTCCCACCATCACGCACCCGCACCCCAGGGCCCGCAGCGCCTTCCTGGCATCCGGCACATACTGGCAATTGGCTCCGGCAAAGGAGGCGTCGGTAAAACCACCGTCGCCGTCAACCTCGCCGTCTCCCTCAGCAAGCTCGGTCACCGCGTCGGCCTCATCGACGCTGACATCTACGGTCCCAACGTACCCACCATGCTCGGTGCTACCCGCTCGCCCAGCATCATCGGCGAAAACCTGATGGAACCGATCCTCGCCCATGGCGTCCGGTTCATCTCCATCGGCCTGATCTCCCCCGGCGATAAGCCCATGATCATGCGCGGCCCGATGCTGCACCAGATCATCCGCCAGTTCCTCCAGCAGGTAGCCTGGGGAGAGCTGGATTACCTGCTCATCGACCTGCCTCCAGGCACGGGCGATGTGGTCATCTCGCTCGTCCAGACCGTCCCGCTCAGCGGCGCCGTCGTGGTCTCCACCGGCTCCGCCGTCGCCCTGGAGGACGCCCGCAAGGCCCTCGAGATGTTTCATCAGGTCAACGTCGAGATTATCGGCATGGTCGAAAATATGTCCCAGATGACACTTCCAGATGGCGCCATCGTCGACGTATTTGGTGCTGGCGCCACAGAGCAGACCGCGCGCCAGTTCAATCTGCCCTTCCTGGGCTCCGTTGACCTTGATCCAGGGATCCGCACCGGCGGCGACAGTGGGCTTCCGGCCGCTCTGGCCGGTGACGCAACCGCACGCGGAAAAGAGTTCCTCGCCATCGCGGAAAAGGTCGTAACGCGCACCCAGGAACTGGCGGCAAAAGACGGCGTCGTCCTGGAAATCTCCTGAACGCCGCTCCCGCTCCTTCGTTACACCCCGTCTGCGATCCTTTCGGGTCGCAGACGGTCTAATCTAAAGACAAACCCATGACCCGGCCGATCACAACCCGTCAGCGCGAGATCCTCACCGCCATCGTCGAGAGTTACATCTCCAATGGCGAGCCGGTCAGCTCAGGCATGCTGGCGCAATCGGCCTTCGCGAACGCGATGAGTTCGGCCACCATCCGCAATGAGATGGCTGAGTTGGCCGAGGCCGGCATGCTGGAGCAACCCCATACCTCTGCCGGACGCATCCCCTCGGCGGAGGCCTTCCGCCTCTACGTCGGTCAACTCACCACCGCCCAGGCCGCCTCCGGTCCCTTGCGCACCGATCTTCAAACCCACCGCGAAGCCCTTCAGGCAAAGATTGACACCAGTTTTGCAGGCGTCGCCGGTGCCTCCGCCCTGCTTGAGCGCACCTCGCACGTTCTCGCCTCGCTCTCCAGCGGGGTCGGGCTGGCCATCGGAGCCGCGGCCTCCTCTGACGTCCTGGAGCACATTCACTTCAGCCGTCTCGCGCCTCGCCGGGTCCTCGCCGTCCTGGTTACCCGCAGTGGCATGGTGCGCGACCGCGTCCTGGCGCTCAATCCAGAGACCGCTCAGGAACTCTCTTCGCTGCAGCTTGAGACCGCGGCCAACTACCTCAATACCCACTTCCGCGGCTGGAACATCAACCGAGTTCGCAGTGAACTGGCCCGCCGCATGGAACTGGACCGCACCGCCTACCGCCAGCTCTCCGACATCCAGACCGCCGTTGATGCCAGCCATCTCTGGTCCTGCACCCTGCCCTCTGACTCCGTCCAGCAGCCATCTGTGTACATCGACGGCGTCGTCAACCTGCTCGACCTACCAGCCGGTCGTGACCGCCTCCGCGCCATGCTCTCCACCCTGGAAGAGAAACAGCGCCTCATCGACCTGCTCAACGCTTACATCGATACCACCGAACACTCCACCCGCGTCGTCTTCAACCTCGAACGCCAGGACCCGAGTATGGCCGGCCTCGTCCTGATCGCCGCACCGGCGCAGATCTCCGGCGACAGCGCCGTCGCCATCCTCGGCCCCAAGCGCATGGACTATGAGAGCGCCATAAGCGCTGTGGGCTACGTCGCCCGGCTTTTGCATCGAATCGATACTGGCCAGGCAACTCCGTCGTCTCCCTGACAGAAGCTGACCAACAGGACGAATCCATGAATGCCGTCAGAGATCGCTTTAAGCGCTGGCCGCGCACTACCTCCAGCAAGAAGGACAAACAGATGAACACCGAACAGATGGAACCCACCGAAACCAACCAGCCTGAAACTGAAACTTCCAGCGCACATGGAGAACCCTTGGAGCTTCCTAGTGAGTTCGAACAGCTTCGCACCGAGCGGGATCAATTGGCGCAGATGCTTGCCCAGTCACAGGACCGCCTCGCCCGCCTGCAGGCTGAGTTCGACAACACGCGCAAGCGCGAGGCCAGGGAGCGCCAGGACATCCGCGACTTCGCCATCCAGTCCGCCGTTGAACCCTTCCTCGGCGTCCTCGATAACTTCGCCCTCGCCCTGAACTCCGAAGGCGACGTGGCCCAGCTTCGTACTGGCGTGCAACTGATCGTCAAGCAGATGGAAGACGCCCTGCGCGGCCTCAGCGTCCAGCCCGTAGATGCCGTAGGCACACAGTTCGACCCACGAATCCACGAGGCTCTCGGCAGCATCGAAACCGTGGAGCACCCGGACCACCAGGTCCTCGAGGAGATCCGCCGCGGCTACAAGCTTCGTGACAAACTCCTGCGCCCCGCACTGGTCAAGATAGCCGTTAATTCCGCCCAGAAGAGCGAGTGATGCTGCCACCTCCCAGCCGGGGAACGTCTTTTCCCGGAGCGCCTCTCGGACAACCGTTGGGTTCAGCCGCTGGTACGCCCCAACAAGACAACCCATCGAACGGGCTCCAGCCGGTTCAGACCGCTGGAGCCTCCATCTCTCAACTCCTCCGGACTTCATCCCCGTCCGGCCAGGAGTAGACTTCAGGATTCAAGAATGGCAACCGCAACGATGAAGACCGACTACTACGAGATTCTGAGTGTCGAACGCACCGCCTCCGATGCCGAGATCAAGAGCGCCTACCGCAAGCTCGCCATGCAGCACCACCCTGACCGCAACCCCAACAACCCGGAGGCGGAGGAGAAGTTCAAGCAGTGCAGTGAGGCCTATCAGGTTCTCTCCGATCCCGACAAGCGTGCCGCATACGATCGCTTCGGACACGCTGGCGTCGGCGGAGCTGGCGGCTTCCCCGGCGGCAATCCATTCCAGGGCGGAGACCTGAACGACATCTTTGGCGACCTCTTCGGCGAGATGTTCAACATGGGCGGCGGCGGCCGCCGCGCCACCCGCCAGCAACGCGGCCGCGACCTCAAGTTCGACATGAAGATCGAGTTTGAAGAGGCCGTCTTCGGCGTCGAACGCGAGATCACCATCCGCCGCGCCGAGGCCTGCGAAGACTGCCGCGGCACCGGTTCCGCCAAAGGCAAACAGCCTGAGACCTGTCAGCAGTGCGGTGGCCGTGGTCAGATCCGCTCCCAGCAGGGCTTCTTCGCCGTCGCCCGTACCTGCCCGGTATGCAGTGGAACCGGTTCGGTCATCCGCACTCCCTGCCCTACCTGCAAAGGCGACTCCCGTGTCACCCGCGAGCACTCGATACTGGTCAAGGTTCCCGCCGGCGTCGAAACAGACACCCGCATTCGCTACTCCGGCGAAGGTGAGGCTGGCCGCTTCGGCGGCCCCAACGGTGACTTCTATGTCGTGCTCGAGGTCAAACCTCACAAGTTCTTTGAACGCGATGGAGATGACCTTCACTGCGTCATGCCCATCAGCTTCCCCCAGGCCGCTCTCGGCGCCGAACTCGAACTGGAGACCCTCGAAGGGGTTGAGACCATCAAGGTCCCCGAAGGAACGCAAAGCGGCCGCGAAGTCCGGTTGCGTGGCAAGGGAGTTCCTCATCTCAACGCCCACGGCAAGGGCGATCTCATCGTCGAGCTCCGCGTACAGACTCCCTCCCGCCTGACCAAACAACAAAAAGAACTGCTCAAGCAGTTCGAAGAGACCATCAGCGTGGAGAACACTCCCACCTCACGGGGTCTCTTCAGCAAGGTAAAAGAGATCTTCAGCTAGGCAATCTCGAACCTGGCCACTCGAACTTCGAGTCACCCTCAAATCTGGGGAAGGATCTCCACAATCATCGACCAACCGCCTGCAAGGCCCCCAAAAACGGCCTTCGTACACGCTATGGCATTTTCGGTGTTGATGGGGTATCCCGAAGCGGGCTTGCAGTGGCGTTTTCATTGGGGGAAAACGCCCATCGAAGTTGAGTCGCCCTCTACACCTGCACCGAAACTGCCTTACGCCCCCCAGAAGGGCCAACCGCTTGCCATTCTGGTAGAGATTAACCGTGAGAGAAACCGACTTCGGCGCGGAGAAGGCGGCATCCCGATCAGCGCCAGGTTCGATAGCATCTGCAGTGTGGATGGTTATCTCGAA
>JAJZDM010000155.1 GCA_021806005.1 Acidobacteriota bacterium
CGCCTGGTGGAGCGCGTCGGCGTTCATTCGATGAGGGTTGGTCAACAGGTAACCACTATGGTTGCAGCGGGAGCCCATCCCCCAACTGTCGAAGTCAAGCCAGACTGGTATTTTTGAAGGAGGGACCAGGCCATGATCCAATACAAAAGCGGTGACATCCTGGCCGACGATGCCGAGGCTCTCGTCAATACGGTAAATTGCGTCGGGGTCATGGGCCGCGGCATTGCGCTGCAGTTCAAGAACGCCTTCCCCAGGAACTTCGACGCCTACGAACGGGCTTGTGAACGGCATGAGATCCAGCCGGGTCGAATGTTTGTTTATCAGAACCGGTCTCTCACGAATCCGCGCTACATCATCAACTTCCCCACCAAACGTCATTGGCGCGGCAGGAGCCGGATCGAAGACATCGAATCGGGGCTTCTCGCTCTCGCCGAGGAGATCAGGTCGAGACACATTCACTCGATTGCTGTTCCGCCGCTCGGTGCCGGCCTGGGAGGACTCGACTGGAAGGACGTGCGCCCTCGTATCGAACAGGCCCTGAAGGAGTTCCAGGGCCTCGACGTGAGAGTCTACGAACCAAAGGGAGATCCCTCACCTGAGGAGATGTCTTCCTCGAAGGCCGTTCCGAAGATGACAGCCGGCAGAGCCTCTCTTGTGGTTCTCATCGACCGTTACCTGAGCGGACTTCTCGATCCTACGGTTTCGCTGCTGGAGGTTCATAAGCTGATGTACTTCATGCAGGAGGCCGGAGAGCCCCTGAAGCTCCGCTATGTACAAGGTCATTATGGTCCTTATGCTGAGAATCTGCGGCACGTACTCAAGGTGATCGAAGGCCACCTCATCTCCGGATATGCTGACGGTGGAGACGCGCCGGAAAAACAACTGGAGCTTATTCCTGGAGCAGTTTCGGACGCGAATGCGTTCCTCTTTTCGCATCTGGCGGCGCTGGATCGTTTTGAGCGTGTCGGAGATCTCGTCGAAGGCTTCGAGACTCCCTTCGGCCTGGAGTTGCTCTCGACGGTGCATTGGGTGGTGACGCAGATGCGCGGGCAGAATGTTGCCGATGTCATCGGCAAGACCTACGCATGGAGCGAACGCAAGCGGCGGTTTACACCGAACCAGATTGAGCTTGCTCTTGATGTGTTGGCGCAGAAGCAATGGATCTCTGCGAACTTCAGAAGCAGGCCATCCTCAAGACCATTCCGTTTTGCCGAGCAGACCGCTTCGTCGTAGCAAGGGTAAGGTCTATCCCGAGGTTCAACTCCGCCCTTCAGTCATTGTCGCGGGGCACCTGTCTTTCCATGATTGGTACGGTGGGCTGAGTGTTCCCCGGGGTGAACCCGAAGTGCGGAACGAGTATCCTATAGAGACAGGCAGGACGGCCTCTGCGAGCCCTGCCCAGCCCACCATCCGACCGGGGGCCAGGGAAGAGCGAGACGATTGCAGGGCAGCGGCAAGGAAGGAGTCCAACGTGCCACCCGTAGCACTTAGCGACAGCAACACCCAGTTGATTCAGCTTGATGAGCACCCAGGCAACCGGCAGCAGGGCAACAGGCAGCCAGCACCGCAGAACGGATCCAGATCCAACCCCGGCTCCAGCTCCACGTGCAGCTCCGCCCTGGCGGATTCGCCCTGGCTGTTTGATGCCGAGCCCGGTTACGGCCCCGGCGCTTCCATGGACGACCCCGCGCCCTACCACGCTCCGCGCCAGCCTGGGCTGCCTGCCGAGTACCGCAACGCCTCCGCAGAGGAGCTGGACCAGCGGATTCGGCGCGCCAAGGCTGCGCTGGGTGAGCGCCTGGTGATTCTGGGCCACTTCTACCAGCGCGATGAGATTGTGCAGTACGCCGACTTTATC
Organism: Acidobacteriota bacterium; assembly: GCA_021806005.1. Taxonomy (GTDB): domain Bacteria; phylum Acidobacteriota; class Terriglobia; order Terriglobales; family Acidobacteriaceae; genus Granulicella. Next base: position 1,859 of record JAJZDM010000155.1, read on the forward strand.
GGCGACAGCTTTCAACTGGCCAAGGCCGCGCTGACCCGGCCCCGGGCAGAGACCATCGTCTTCTGCGGCGTCCACTTCATGGCGGAGACCGCCGCCATGCTGGCACGGCCGGACCAGACCGTGATTCTGCCCAACCTGGCGGCGGGGTGCTCCATGGCCGATATGGCTGACCGGGACGCCGTGACCGACTGCTGGGAGCAGCTTACCGCCCTGCTGGGCGAGGAGGCCGATGCGGCCGGCCGGCAGCCCGTGCTGCCGGTGACCTATATGAACTCCTCAGCCGCGCTGAAGGCCTTTTGCGGCGAGCACGGCGGCGTGGTCTGCACCTCCTCCAACGCGCGGACGGTGCTGGAGTGGGCCTTTGCCCGCGGCCAGCGCGTGCTGTTCTTCCCCGACCAGCACCTGGGCCGGAATACCGCCCGGGCCATGGGTATCCCGCTGAGCCAGATGGCGGTGTGGGATCCGGCGCTGCCCATGGGCGGACTCTCTGTGCAGGCCCTGCGCGATGCGCGGGTGCTGCTGTGGCATGGCTACTGCTCCGTGCACATGCGCTTTACGGTGGAGCAGATTGCCGCCGCCCGCCACCGTTACCCCGGGGTGCAGGTGATCGTCCACCCGGAGTGCACCATGCCGGTGGTGGATGCCGCGGATGCCTCCGGCTCCACGGACTTTATTGTGAATGCGGTGGCCGCCGCCCCACCCGGCTCCTGCTTTGCCATTGGCACGGAGATCAACCTGGTGCGAAGGCTGGCCGCGCAGTACCCCCAGCACACCATCTTCTGCCTGGATTCCATCGTCTGCCCCTGCTCCACGATGTACCGGATCCACCCGAGCTACCTGGCCTGGGTGCTGGAGGCGCTGGAGCGCGGCGAGGTGCTGAACCGCATTACCGTGCCGGAGGCTACCGCCGCGCCGGCCAGGCTGGCTTTGGAAGCCATGCTGAAGCTGGCCCCCAAGGCCAGGCAGGGCGCAGCATGAGGCCGGGCGAGCGGCAGGTTCTGGTGGTGGGATCCGGGATTGCCGGGCTCATCGCCGCCCTGGAGCTGAGCCGCGGATACCACGTTACGCTGGTGACCAAGGCGCTGCTGGCCGACTCCAACACGCGCTGGGCGCAGGGCGGTATTGCCGCGGCGATGTTCTCTGACGACTCCGCCGCCAGCCATATGGAAGATACCCTGGCGGCCGGAGCCGGACTGTGCGACCCGGAGGCTGTGCGCGTGCTGTGCAGCGAGGGTCCGGAGCGGATCCGCGACCTGATCCGCCTGGGCGTGCGCTTTGACCAGACCGCCAGCGGAGAGCTGGCGCGGGGGCTGGAAGCGGCTCACTCCACGGCGCGCATTCTGCACGCCGGCGGCGACGCTACGGGGCTTTCCATTGAGACCGCGCTGGTGCACGCCGTGCGTGCGACGCGCGAGATTGAGGTGCTGGAGAACACCTTTGCGCTGGATCTGGTGCTGAAGAACGGCGTGGCCCAGGGTTTGGAGGTGGTGGGCCCGGCGGGTATCCGACGCGTCCTGGAGGCTGAGGTGGTCCTGCTCGCCTCTGGCGGGGGAGGAGAGCTTTACCTGCACACCACCAACCCCAGCGTGGCCACCGGGGACGGCCTGGCCATGGCCCTGCGGGCCGGCGCGGAGCTTGCCGATGTGGAGTTCTACCAGTTCCACCCCACGGCCCTGGCGGCGCCGGCGACCTTGCCTTCAGACAGCACGGCTCCCGCTGCCACATCCGCTCCCTTTTTAATCTCCGAGGCCGTGCGCGGCGAGGGCGCGGTGCTGCTGGACGCCCATGGGGAGCGCTTTATGCCGCGGATTCATCCCGCGGCCGAGCTGGCACCGCGCGATGTGGTGGCCCGCGGCATCGCCAGGCAGATGGCGCTGCAGGGCGGAGCGCCGGTGCTGCTGGACGTCCGCGGCCTGCGTTCAAGCGATGAGATTGCGATATTCCTGGCGCGGCGCTTTCCCTCCATTGACGCCGAGACCCGGGCCCGGAACCTGGACTGGTCGCGCGAACCGATTCCTGTGACCCCGGCCGCACACTACTGGATGGGAGGCGTCCGCACCGACCTTTGGGGCCGCACCTCCATCCCCGGCCTTTACGCGGTGGGCGAGGTGGCCTGCACCGGCGTGCACGGCGCCAACCGCCTGGCCAGCAACAGCCTGCTGGAGAGCCTGACCTTTGCCTGGCGCTGCGCCCACCTGCTGCTGAGCGAGGACACCACACCGACGGCCGCCAGAGGTGTGGGGCGGCCTGAGATGCCGCTGCCGAGGGTGAGCCGGCAGGAGATGGGCGCGGATGCCCCCAGGGTGGGCGCCGCTGCCATGACCCGTAGCGCCCTGCAGACGCTGATGTGGACCAGGGTGGGCATTGAGCGCAGCCGCGAGGGCCTGGAAGAGGCCGCCCGGCAGCTTGACGGTTGGCTGGCCGAGAGCACGGCTGCGCAGGATGCCATGCGGGAGGAGTTGGAGACGCGCAACCTGCTGGAGCTGGGCCGGGTTGTGGTGGCCGCGGCGCTGGCCCGGGAGGAGTCTCGCGGCGCCCACTACCGCACGGACTTTCCTGGCCCGAGCCCGGTGTTTGAGCGCTCGCTGGTGTGGCGTGAGCCAGCGCGGGTTGCGGGCACGGCTGCGCAGCCCGGTACCGTGGCTGAGCCGAGGCCGGCGACCGAGATTGTTCCATGCTGATGAGGCCCAGCCGAGCCGCCGTGGAGGCGATTGTCCGCATGGCCCTGGAGGAGGACGCTCCCTGGGGTGACCTGACCTCGCAGACACTGCTGCCCGCCGGGGCGACCGTGAGCGCGCAACTGGCCGCACGGGAGCCAGGCGTGCTGTGCGGCGAAGACCTGATGGCCGCCGCCTTTACCCTGACCGATCCCAGGGTGCGCGTAACCTTCCACCGGCACGACGGCGAGAGCTTCGCCGCCGGAGCCGCGCTGGCCACCATCCACGGCCCGGCGCGGGCTGTACTGCAGGCGGAACGAATTGCGCTGAACTTTGCCCAAAGGCTCTCCGGCATTGCCACCCTGACCGCTGCCTATGTGCGGCAGACGGCCGGGACGCGGGCGCGCATTACCGATACCCGCAAGACCACGCCGGGGCTGCGCCTGTTTGAACGCTATGCGGTGCGCTGCGGCGGCGGGCAGAACCACCGCTTCTCGCTCTCTGACGCCGTGATGGCCAAGGATAACCACCTGGCGCTGCTGGCTACGAACCTGCCAGAGGCCCTGCGCGCCGCCCGCGCCGCCCTGCCCCACACCACGACCCTTGAGGTGGAGATTGACCGGCTGGACCAGCTAGCCGTGCTGGAGCCGCTGCTGGGCAGCGTAGTCCAGACCGTGCTGCTGGACAACTTCTCTCTCCAGGACCTGCGCGCCGCCGTGGAGCGCATTGCCGGCCGCGCCCGGACCGAGGCCAGTGGCGGCATTACGCTGGAGAGCGTGGCCGCCATCGCTGCGACCGGCGTGGAGATCGTCTCTGTGGGCGCGCTGACGCACAGCCCGCGCGCCCTGGACCTGGGACTGGACATCGATACCGCCCAGGACACGGCCTGAGGCTGGAGCCCGTTGTTCTGACCGAGAGACTGGAGCCGAGTGGCCCCGGAGCGGGCGCAGCGGCGGTTTCTGCGCAGTGTGAAGGCGCCCGTCAAGTCGGAGCGCCTGCTTTCCCTTACACTGAAGGTGCTATACGGAAGCTGGTATTGAGCAGCAGGTTGTGCAAATCGATGGCGCGGGTTTGTCCTTATGCTTGATCTTGAGTTTGCCGAGTTATCCGACCAGGGAAGAGTGCGTGGCAATAACGAGGACTCCCTGGGTCACGTTTTGCCGATGGGGCCTGCGCAGGTGCACTCGCAGGGCTGGTTCTTTGCCATTGCGGACGGCATGGGCGGCCACGAGTATGGCGAGGTGGCCTCGCGACTGGCTGTCCAGACCGCGCTGGAGGGCTTCCGCAAGATGCCCCGGGGGGTGATGCACGTCTCCCTGCTGCCGCGCCTGGTGCAGGAGGCCAATGCGGCCGTCTATGATGCGGGGCACGCCGCCCGGGAGGGCGCGGGCAAGGGGATGGGCACGACTTTTGTGGCCTGTGCGCTGCGCTTTGACTCCGCGGTAGTGTCGCACGTGGGCGACTCGCGCTGCTACCTGTTTCGCAACGGCAATGGAACCCAGTTGACCCGCGACCACACCATGGCCGAGGAGCAGGTGCGGCTGGGGATCCTGACCAAGGAAGAGGCGGCCAGCAACGATGGGCGGCATCTGCTGACCCGCTCCCTGGGCAACGAATTGTTTGTGGCCGCCGACACCATGACCGTGAATGTTCTGCCCGGAGACATCCTGCTGCTGTGCACCGACGGGCTGCACGGCTCCGTGCCGGACAAGTTGATTCTGCAGGTGCTGCTGCAGCATAGCCGCCTGGAACGAGCGGCCGAGGCGCTGATACAGGCCGCCAACGATGCGGGTGGACCTGACAACATCAGCGTGCAGTTGATCCGCGTCAAGTCTGTAGAGAGGATGGGACTCTACCGCGGTCGTCCCTACAGGTTGCTCTAGGATGTTTGCTCCCAACCTCACCCTCCATCCTGGCGACCGGCTGGACGCCTATCAACTGGAAGAGGTGGTGGCCACCAGCGGCATGGCTACCGTCTTCCGGGCACGCGACACCCGCAACGGCCAGCAGGTGGCCATCAAGGTGCCCCACGCCGAGGTGGAGAGCGACCCGGCTCTCTTCGACCGCTTTCGGCGCGAGGAGGAGATCGGCCTCCGCCTGGACCATCCCGGCGTGATGAAGGTCTTCCCCAACCCGGACAGCTCCCAGGTGTACATGGTGATGGAGTGGCTGGACGGCCGGCTGCTGCGCCAGATTCTGAATGAGGAGAAGAAACTGCCCGTGGAGCGCGCGGTGAAGCTGACCGTGGGCATCTGCCAGGCCCTGGAGCATGTCCACGCCAACGGCGTGGTGCACCGCGACCTGAAGCCGGAGAACATCATGGTGGACCAGGACGACGCGATTCACCTGATCGACTTTGGCATTGCCGGCAGCCAGGGGGCGAGGCGGCTAACCTTTGCGCACTTCTCGCAGAGCCTGGGTACGCCGGACTACATCTCCCCGGAGCAGGTGCGGGGCAAGCGCGGCGACGCGCGCAGTGACGTCTATGCGATGGGCGTGATGCTGTATGAGATGTTGACCGGAACGACACCCTTCAGCGGTCCTAACCCGCTGGCGGTGATGAACGATCGGCTGCTGAATCAACCGGTTCCGCCGCGGGAGCTGGATGCTTCCATCTCACCGCAACTGCAGGAGATCGTCTACCGCGCCATGGAGCGGGAGCCCAAGAACCGCTACGGCAGCGCCCGCGAGATGGCCCACGACCTGCTGCACCAGGATCAGGTGGGGGTGGCCGCTCGCCCGGATGCCGAGCAGTGGAAGAAGCGCCGGTCTCCGCAGCGCCGCCGCCTGCTGCTCTATACCGGCCTGGCGCTGGTGCCGCTGCTGCTGTTCGGGCTGCTGCTGCTGGTGTCGCGGCACCGCTAAGGCAGTTTCGGTGTAGGCGTAGAGGGCGACTCGACTTCGATGGGCGTCGGGAGACGCCCGCACGGAAGATGCTTAGCGCGGGGTGAACTCGTCGGCGTGCAGGACAAACTCCGGATAGGCCCCTGCGCCCA
>JAJZDM010000156.1 GCA_021806005.1 Acidobacteriota bacterium
GGTAATCATAGACGGCGTTGGCCATCAGGGCCCAGTTCATGAACTGGGTGCGCGGGTCATTCGCATACTGGTTGCCGTCAAAGACATCCTTGATGCTGAATCTGCCAATGGTGATGGTGATGTGATTGGTATCCTGCCGGCCGCGGAGGGTGATGGCGTCGTCGTCTACGGGTTGCGAGCCACCACCCAGGTTGATGGTCTTGCGCAGGAAGAAGCGCGCGATGGAGAAATGAGGATAACGCACCCCGACCTTGAACGCCTCTCCGTCGGGGAAGTCATCGATGCCGTAGGTATTGTTGAGGCCAAAGCCTTGCCAGAACAGGGTATCGATATGGAACTCAGTGTTGAAGCCCAATCGATATCCAAAGTAGAGATCGGTCGACTGGGTTTCGCGCGCCTGGCCCTGGGTTGGCAGGCTGCTTCCTGTTCCGTAGACCAGGTAGGCAGGGTTGCTATAGCTGGCGGAGAAGGAGGGATACCCCATGCCTGTGAGGGTGTATTGGAAGTGGAGGTTGTACTTTTCCGGAAGATCCTGGTTTGTGAGGGTTGTGGCCGAGGGGTCGGTCGCTGGCGGCGATTGTGGCTCTGTCTGGGGGAGGAGGCCGTTGAAGGAGGCCATATCCGCGGCACTCTCCTTCTCGCGCACGTAGGCCTCTTCATCAGCGAAGAGCGAGCCGCAGACTGGGTTGCAACATGCAGCGGAGACAGGGGCACAGTCCTGTGCAGTCAGGGCCAAGAAGTCGTAGGCTGCCTGGAATGGAAGCGTCTCAGCCGTGCCTGGTTTCCCTGACAACTGCACCGCCGGGGATGACGAACGGAAGGAGGTTTGCGATGGGAGGAGAAAGCCGCCCTGCACGGAGGGTAGCTGGCGCTGGCCGGCATCGGGGATGAAAGCCGTTGGTGGCTGGTACGCTCGCGCTACAGGGGCGCCCGGCTGCTGTGCAGGCACCGTCACGCAGCAAGGTGCGACGAGTGCCAGGGCAAGAACAAAACGCATATTCGACTCCGTGTTATTGTATGGTCCGGATTGCTGCGAGTTTGTGAAATATACCGTCATGTTGAGCAGGCAATCCACCGGCGACCGGAGGATTGCCTGCTGAGAATTCGCGCTGCACCTTCAGGAAGACACACGACCTGTGTATCACCGCAAGTTGTTCCTGCATTCGTCCGTGCCTGTGCTTTGCCGCTCCATCCAGGGATGGACTAGGTGAAACTCAGCACAGCAGCCGTCATCCGCACAGGGATACTTCGTTGTAAGCAGTTTGTCGATGAAGATGGATTACTTTTCGCCGCTGCACGCAGCGGGACAGGACTGGGAGATAAAGATGACAGTTCCGTCAGGAGAGCCCGTGCAGTGATTCGGTGTTGCGTCTCCGAACGATTGTCATCTGTATGTCTGACGAACGTAGATGGAGAGTAGACCACAGACGGATTGAGAATTCGTCTGTGCGAGGGGTTACGAAAGGCCATGTTCTTTTGAGCTACACAGGCGGAAGCGGCCTTCTGCTCCGTCAAGTGCATCATCGTGTCTCTCCGCTCTGAGGCTGTGGCCCTTCGATGCTGTCCGTCCGCGGCTGCGCTGATCTGGTCAGTAGCCAGGAGCACACCAGCGGAGTTCCGTGCCCGCCTGTGGATAGCCAGACGCAAGTGAGTGGAGGCATCGCCTGGGATGTCAAGGTTGTCATGTTCATGGTTCCTCCTTGTCAGATCCGTACGGGCACCAAGGCGCCGCGCACATGAGCACAGGGCTGCAGGGGCGCGAGGGGGCCGATGGGCGTGGGATCAACGGTTGGGGAGGGGTGAGGCTGGTGCGTACGGATCGCCATCTCACGCGCTCAAGTCACAGGTTGGGTGCTGTGCAGAGCGGCGAGGCATCGCCGGCAGTGAGGCTACAGGCGAACTTCAGAGCTTCTACCACAGCACAGGAGAGGCCTTCTACTGGGGGGTTCCAGTGCAGCATCTATGCTCATGGGTGTTTCTTAATCTCCGGCGCGGACAAAGCCGCACCTTTTCTTTGTACCATACCCCCCTAGGGTATGCAACCGGGATCGAAGATCTCCTGGCTGTGACAGGAGGGGCAGAAGCGCCGGTGACGGCTGAGACGCCAGTGTGGGAACCTTCACCTGAGCGGCGAGGCGGTTGGATGGATCGCTGGTGGATGGGGATGGACAGGGCGTTTCGGTTCGCGGCCAGGGCGCCGGGAGCCCAGCGATGCTGAGGGCGCGGGTTCCGTGCGGGTTTAGCGTGTCTTCCGCGCACAGAGATGGCTGGGGCCGCTGAGGCAGTGGTAAGGGCTCCGTGCGCAGGAATGCTGTGGCGATCGACGGCGGAGGTCTCATGGCAGGCCCGAGCCGCGCTTCTGTCTTGTCTACCCTCCGCTCTCTCCTGTCTACTATTTGTATGAACCAGGAACTACCCAAGGCATATGATCCCTCGCTGATCGAAGAGAAGTGGTCCAAATTCTGGGTGGAGGAGCGAATCTTCTCTGTTGCGACCCCAGAGGATGCAGGTGCGATACAACCGTTTGTGCAGTTGCTGCCCCCGCCCAACGTCACCGGACGCCTGCACATGGGCCACATGCTCAACCAGACGGAGATGGATATCCTGACACGCTGGCATCGGATGAACGGGTTTACCGCGGTGTGGGTGCCGGGCACCGATCACGCTGGCATCGCCACGCAGATGATGGTGGAGCGCCAGCTCGCCGCAGAGGGGAAGTCCCGCACCGACTTCACGCGCGAGGCCTTCACGGATCGCGTCTGGGCGTGGAAGCAGCAGTACGGCTCGGCGATCACCGACCAGATGCGCCGCCTTGGAGCCTCCGTCGATTGGAGCCGCGAGTACTTTACCATGGACGACCGCCTTTCGAAGGCGGTCCAAGAGGCCTTTGTCCGTCTCTGGGAGGAAGGCCTGATCTATCGTGGCGCCTACATCGTCAACTGGGACCCGATTCTGGGTACAGCGGTATCCGATCTCGAGGTCGAGAGCGAAGAGCGTGCCGGTCACCTCTACCACATTCGTTATCCGCTTGCCGACGGCTCGGGGAGCATCGTCGTCGCCACCACCCGACCGGAGACGATGCTGGGTGACACCGCCGTAGCGGTGAATCCAGAGGACGAACGCTACCGGCACCTGGTGGGCAAGGCCGTGATTCTTCCCCTGGTGGGCAGGGAGATTTCCATCCTCGCGGACGACTGGGCGCAGCCGGAGTTCGGCACGGGGGCCGTGAAGGTTACGCCGGCCCATGATCCCAACGACTTCGCCATCGGGCAGCGTCACCACCTGCCCTCGCCCAGCATCATGGACAAGCAGGCGCGCATTGACCTGGAGGGTTCACCTTACCACGGCCTGGACCGCTTTGAGGCCCGCCGCCGTATCGTAGCTGACCTGGAGGCTGAGGGGCTGCTGGTAGATGTCAAGGATCACACCCTGACCCTGCCCATCTCGCAGCGCACGGGGGCGATCATCGAGCCGCGCCTGTCCATGCAGTGGTTCCTCGCCGTCCATCGGAGTCCGAAGGCTGGCGGCGACAGCATCGCCGCCAATGCGATCGCGGCGGTCCGCGAGGGTCACATCGAGTTCACCCCGGAGATGTACTCCAAGACCTACTTCGAGTGGATGAACAACATTCATGACTGGTGCATCTCCCGCCAGCTCTGGTGGGGACATCGCATCCCGGCGTGGCACTGCGCCGCCTGCGGCGAGATCAACGTTGCGCGTGAGGCGCCTGCAACCTGCGCGGGCTGCGGCAGCAGGGAGCTGCTTCAGGAGACGGATGTGCTGGACACCTGGTTCTCCTCTGGCCTGCTGCCCTTTACCGTCTTCAACTGGACAGGGGATGCTGCTGCGGATTGTAACGATCCGGATCTGGCAGCCTTCTATCCCACCCAACTTCTGGTAACCGGTTTCGATATTCTCTTCTTCTGGGTGGCGCGCATGATCATGCTGGGCTGCCACTTCATGCTGGAGACGCCGAACCCGGACGGCAGCCGGCGCGAGCTGAAGGCCGCTGTGCCCTTTCGACAGGTGTACATTCACGCGCTGGTTCGCGATGCGGACCGCCAGAAGATGTCCAAGACCAAGGGCAATGTAATCGATCCGATCGAGATCATCACCCGTTACGGCACCGATGCGGTGCGCTTCACGCTGGCCAGCCAGGCGTCGCCGGGCACGGACATCGCCTTCAACGAGGGCCGCACCGAGGGGTATCGCGCCTTTGCCAACAAGATCTGGAACGCCGCCCGCTTCCTGCAGATGAATCTTGACCGAGCCCACCCGGCTGGTTACCGGGTCTCGCTCAGCGGCCACGATTCGGTCTCGCTGGAGCTGCCGCAGAACACGCCGCTGGAGACGCGCTGGATCTTCTCCCGGCTTAGCGCGGTAGCGGAGGAAGTGGCACGAGCACTCTCCGCCTATCGTTTCGATGAGGCATCCAGCGCCGTGTATCAGTTTTTCTGGGGCGAGTTCTGCGACTGGTACCTGGAACTGGTGAAGCTGCGGCTGAACTTTGAAGGCCCGCACAACGACCTGACGGCACTGACACTCAATGCTCTGGTGAGTGTCTTTGAGGCTGCTTTGCGGCTGCTCTCTCCGTTCATGCCCTTCCTTACCGAAGAGCTCTGGCACGCCCTGTACTCGAGCGCCGGCACTCTCTCGCCGGCCCGTTCCATCGCGCTCACCCGCTACCCCCGGGCAGAGGACTTTACCGCCGATGAGGTCGCCGTGCAGGAGATGCGTACGCTGCAGGAGTTGATCGTTATGATTCGGGCCCTGCGGAAGGATATGGCTGTGCCGGAGAAGGAGCCTGTGCCCATCCATCTGCACGCAAGCAACACCGTCACGCTGCTTGCCCAGGACAACGCGGAGATGCTCTCGCGCATGGCCCGCGTCAGCCGTGTCGAGATCGCCTCGACTGCGCTCAGCGGCTCTGCTGCGCGCTCCACCCCAACCTTTGATGTCGCTGTCCTCTACGAGCGGCAGATCGATGTGGCCGCGGAGCGAGAGCGCCTCAACCGCGAACTCGCGCGGCTCAACAAAGGCCTGGAAGCCGCCGAGAAGCAGCTCAACAACCAGGGCTTCATCGCCCGAGCCCCAGCGCACATCGTAGAGGGTCTGCGCAAGCAGCATGCGGAGACGCTGGCGCTCAGGCAGAAGGCGGAGGCCGCCCTGGCCGCTCTGCCGCCGGAATCATAAACCGGCGGCTTCCCAGATCATCATTATTGCGTCCAAGAAATGCAAAGCATCTGGCCAAACAGGTGCTTTGCGCCAGACGCCCTCGAGGGGAGTTTTACGATGGCTTTTCCGATCAAAACCTGTGTTGTCTGTGGAGAAGAGTTTGAACTGCGCCCGGATAAGCCGGGCTATGCCAACCGCTGCCCCACCTGCTCCATGCCGGATGCGGACGTGGACGGCGGGTTGAAACCGCTGGCCTCCGGAGATCGCGAGGCGAATGCTGCGCGCCGTGAGGCCATGCGCAACCTGCTCTATCGCAAGGACAGTTAGAGGCCAGGATCCGGGAGTTTGCGCATTCGACCGAAGCGCGAGAGTTTGGTTCCTGGACGAATGCGCGCCCCGGAGAGCGGCCGCGGGCGGTCCCGGCCTCCAAGAAGACGTGAAGGCGGAGGAGCAGACGCGGCCACCACGGGCGACATGGGGCTAGCCTGTGAGGCGTTCTCCGTGACAAGTTCGAAAAAACCGCGCTAAGCTGGTGCTGACCAGAGGAGCAGGCTGATGAAAGCGCTGATGCTGTCCAGTTACGAACACCTGGAGGTAACCGAGATTCCGGAGCCCGCCTGCGGAGCCGATGAGGTCGTGATTCGTGTTGCGGCCTGCGGGATCTGTGGCAGCGATGTTCATGGCTACGATGGTGGCTCCGGACGTCGCATTCCTCCCATCGTGATGGGCCATGAGGGTGCCGGCACGATTGAGCGTGTCGGTGCAGACGTGACCGGCTATCAGCCCGGGGACCGCGTCACCTTTGACTCGACGGTGTACTGTGGCCATTGCGAGTTCTGCCGGCGCGGCGAGGTCAATCTATGTGATCATCGGCAGGTTCTCGGCGTCTCCTGCGGGGAGTATCGCCGGAACGGCGCCTTTGCGGAGTTGGTTGCGGTTCCGGCGCGGATCCTCTATCGTCTGCCCGATACGTTTCCGTTCGAAGAGGCAGCGATGCTGGAGGCTGTCTCTGTCGCCTTGCATGCAGTGCGCATCACGCAGATGACAGGCGGGGAGTCGGCGCTGGTGATCGGGGCGGGGATGATTGGCTTGCTGACCGCACAGGCAGCGCGCGCCGCCGGATGCGCCTCGGTGATGATCGCCGATATCGACTCAACGCGCCTGAAGCTGGCCGAAGATGTCGGCATTCAGCAGACGCTGAACCTGGGTGGGCAGGGACTGATCGACGAGGTCCTGCGCCTTACCGGGGGGCGCGGGGTCGATGTGGTGCTGGAGGCGGTGGGCCAGGCCGAGACAGTGGTTGCGTCGATTGAGTGTGTGCGCCGAGGGGGCAGAGTCACCCTGATTGGCAACATTCAACCGGAGGTGCCGTTGCCGCTGCAGCGCGTCGTCACGCGGGAGATCCGGCTGCAGGGCTCGTGCGCCTCGGCCGGCGAGTATAAGGAGGCGATTCGCCTGGTGGACGATGGCAGTATCAACGTGAAGCCACTGATCTCTGCCAGGTCGTCCCTGGAGCAGGCATCCAACTGGTTTGGTCGTCTGCACCAGCGCGAGAAGGGCTTGCTGAAGGTGGTGGTAACGCCGAACAAGATGACTGGGGAGCACGCGTGAGCCACAACTTCTTTGATCTCACCGGCCAGGTAGCTGTAGTCACCGGCGCATCCCGCGGTCTGGGGCAGTACTTCTCTCGCGCGCTTGGCCGCGCCGGCGCGAAGCTCGTGATTACCAGCCGCAGGGTGGGCGATTGCGAACCGTTTCTGGAGGAGCTGGGAGGGCTTGGGATCGAGGCGAGGGCGCTGGAGCTGGATGTACGGGAGCCAGGCAGTATCGCTGCGTTTGGCGTTGCGGCAGAGGCGGCTTACGGCAAGGTGGATATCCTGGTGAACAACGCAGGTTGCAATATCCGGAAGCCTGCACTTGAAGTCACGTGGGAGGACTGGAACACCGTTCTGGATACGAATCTGCGCGGAGCTTTCTTTGTGGCGCAGGCCGTTGCGCGTGGCATGATGCGGCATGGTTATGGGCGCATTATCAACATCAGTTCTGTCACGAGTGTCTTTGGGTACGCTGGTCTGGCGCCGTATGGAGCAAGCCGTGGTGGTATTCGACAGCTTACGATGAGTCTGGCCGATGACTGGGGAAGGTATGGCATTACCGTGAATGCCCTTGCTCCGGGGTGGTTCCGGACGGAGCAGAACAAGGTGTTGTATGAGAACGAGGGGTGGGTGGAGTACCTGAAGGAGCGGATACCCTTGAACCGCCCGGGAAGTCCCGACGATCTGGATGGTGCGGTCGTGTTT
>JAJZDM010000157.1 GCA_021806005.1 Acidobacteriota bacterium
GGGCTGCTGCAGGAGACGGAGATGCTGCGCGAGCGCTACGGCGACGGCTGCCGCTGTCTGGGCGCGTTGGGCTATTCCCAGGCTGTGGGTGTGCTGCGCGGCGAACTGAGTCTAGAGGCTGCGGTTGCGGCGGCGCAGCAAGGACACCGCAACTATGCCAAGCGGCAGGGTACTTGGTTCCGCAGCGCCAAGGAGATGCACTGGCTGGCCGGTTTTGGAGACGAGAGGCAGGTGCAGGAGGAGGCGCTCGTCCTGGCGCGAGGCACATTTGCTGGATGAGCCGTTGAGGGAGCAGGCCGGTTGGGAGGAGGAGGGAAGCTGTGAACGGTGTGAGACTGGACAAGTGGTTATGGGCGGCAAGGTTCTTCAAGACACGTGCTCTGGCGTCGAAAGCGTGCGAACTGGGGCGGGTGCAGTCCAATGCGGTACCGGCCAAGGCGGCGCGCGAGGTGCGGGTGGGTGATCGGCTGCAGGTGCGCAACGAAGGCGGAGAGTTTGTGATTGAAGTGCTGGCGCTCAGCGAGGTGCGCGGACCGGCTGCGGTGGCGCAGACGCTCTACTGTGAGAACGAGGAGAGTCGGCAGGCACGAGCCAAGGCTGCGGCAGAGCGCAAACTTCTGTTTGCGGGTGAACCTGCTCCGCCCTCCCGACCCTCCAAGCGCGATCGCCGTTTGATTCATCAGTTTCGTGGCCGCTGAGTTCGGCTGAGGAGATGTCGGGTGCACCACGCTCGGCTATCGGGCATCGCTCGGTTTCGGGGTGTACCGGAGGGGTGGGTGCGTTGGATGGGGGAGACGGTTGCCGGCGAAAATCGCTACGGCGTCGCAGAGCCCTGATCCGGATTTACCCAGTAACCGTTGCGGGCGTCCACGGAGAGGCCCTTGTAGCGCACGGAGAGCACAAGGCTGTGAAAGCCAGGTGTAGGCGAACTCGGCTGAAAGCTGAGCACATAGCGATTGGGAATGTGATTGGCGATGGTCAGGAGATCCTGGTCCAGAGTCTTGGCGTTCTTGAACCTGAAGTACTCGCCGCCGGTGAGCTGCGCTACCGACTTGGAGATGTTCTTGCGCAGGGCGCGACGGGTGGCGATCTCGGCGATATGCGCCAGGCGGAGCGGGGGCAGAAGCTCCTCGACGCAGTTCACGTCCTGTGAGGCGACGCTTTCGGTCGGCTTGATTTTTTTGCCGTCCGCATCTGTACCCATATCGCGGCTGAAGCAGCCGTGCTGCGGTCCAGGCTCGTCGGAGCTGAACTTGGCAGCCTCCTTGCCACTCTCTGTGGCTGTGGTGTGGAAGCCAACGCTGTAGATGACGGTGTTGGTGTCGCTGATGGCGTGCAGGGCGTCAACCAGCGAGGTCTGGCTGCCATCATCGGTGGTCTGCGAGAGCAGGAGGATGGCGCGGCGATAGGTAGTGGGCTGACCGGCGAGCAGTTTGACGGCGTATGCGATCGCGTCGAAGACGGCAGCCTGCTTGTCTCCCGGAAAGAGGGAGTCCAGAGAGTGGTTGATGTAGTCCAGGTTGGGGGTGAAGCCGTGCAGAAGCGTGGGTGTGCTGTCAAAGCCGACCACGGCGACGCGATGGTTGATCCCTCCCAGCATGTTTTCCAGCAGCGGTCCGAGATTCTGGTACTGGTCCAGGTGTACAGCCGCGTCGCCGCCGGTCTGCACCACGATGACCATGGCCAGGGGCTGGCCGCCTGCGTCCTGTTCGAGGTGGAGTTTCTGCACCACGCCGTCGTCGGTAAGGATGAAGTCCTGGAGTTGGAGGTTGTACAGAAGATGGCCGTCCTTGGCCCGGACCAGTGCGGGGACCACTACCAGGTTGGATCGGACGGTGAGCATGGCCGTGGGTGGAAGGGAAGGGACAGGCGCCGTAGCCTGGCTATCTGCAGATGCCGCCTGTGCCGGAGCGGCGGCGGTCTGTGCCAGTAAGGCAGGTGCGGCAAGCAGCAGGAGTGCGGCGAGGGATTTCGTCATGGGATGGAAGGAGCCAAGGTTCCAGAGTTATGAGCAGCACCGGGATCGCTGGATCCGATGGCACGGCCTGAGGGTGGCGCTTCACTACAGCAAGAACCACGGTACAGACCCTCCGCTCACGACCAGTGCGCTCCGGGGTTCTGTTCCAGTGTAGCTGCTGATTGATGCACCTCTGGTACTTATCCCCGGGACAGGCTGATGGGCGCCTTCTCCAGAGAAGACGCCCATCAGCCTGTCCCGGCCCACATGTGCGTTAGGTGCGTTATGGCGTCCCAAGGCTCAGCGGACCTGAGAGACGGAAGTGCAGGATGGACTCGGAGGGGATGTCGATCGTGTGGTTGTCGGTGGTGCCGGCGATGGCCGCGCCGGACCCGGCGCCTGCCGCTGCCCCGATGGCCATGCCGACGCCACCGGCGCCGAGGCCGCCAATGAGCATGCCGGCGCCAGTCATTCCGCCGATGATGGCTGTGGAGCGACGTCCCTTTCCGCGTATGGTGATGACGTCGTCACGCATGGGCAGGGGATACTCATATCCATTCAGTTTCATGGCCGTCACGCGCAGATCGAGAATGGAGCGGCCACGGAAGTGACCGCCCTGGTGGGCTTCCACGACCCGTCCGGCGATCGGGGCGCCTGCGGGGATGATGACAGCGCCGTTGTAGAGGACGGGTTCGTACAGATTCCCGTAGAAGCGCTCACCCGCGTAGCTGATGCGGCTACCGAGGCGCTGGTCGATGCGGATGACGAACTCCGTGCCCGGGGGGATGCTGAAGGATGCGTTAGGGGCGGATCCGTAGGACGGCTGTCCAGCAGGGCCGCTAGCTGGATAGCCTCCTTGCCCGGATGGGGGCGGTGATCCCGCACCGTAAGCTGGATAGCCCCCCTGTCCGGATGGGGGTGGTGCCCCAGGTCCATAGGGGGATCCTGAACCCTGTCCGGATGGAGGTTGTCCTCCGGCGCCATAAGGGGGATAACCTCCCTGACCGGCCCCGGGAGGTCCTCCTGGGCCGTAGTATCCCTGCGGCGGATACCCTCCCTGGGCGGCAGAGGGAAGCGGTGTGATGACCGGGTTGGTGCTGTGCGGGGTGGTTCCCGGCGGTGGCGGCATGATCAGGGTCGTGACGGCGGGTTGCTGACCCTTGGCCAGGGGTGGTTCCACCGTCCTGGTGACGGTATAGCCCTTGCTGTTGATGTATTGGACTTGCTGCGGAATGTTGCTGGAGATGGCTTGCGCCTTCGCCTTGTCGAGCGCCTTCTCCTCTTTACTCTGGCAGCCTGCAAGCAAAAATAAAGCAAGAACTCCAGCTCCGTTGAGGAGGGCAGGAATGGCTCTGTGCCTGGTCATAACTCTCCTTCCATGGGTTGCATGGCCTGAAAGCGGGGCATGTTCGGGTCAGTCCTCCTGATGACGCCACCTGGACACAGAACCTGATGCGCTCTTGCCGGGGAGAAGCGGTGAGGTGAGAGCGGTGCTCTACCGCGGGGAGAACTGTTGGAACGCACCAAGTCTTTCGGGAACCAATCTTGTCTAAAGTTTATTGGATGCAAGGTGTTGTGGATCTGCTGCCTGAAATCTCAGGAGGAAGGACGAGGTTCCCTTGAGAGGACGAAGGATGCAAGCCACGCTCCTTGAAGGGACTAGAATCAACGCATGACAAGTAGCGAAGCCACCCTTCTCGAAGATGCCAGACCGCTGCGTCCGCAGATGGCGCACCTGACGGCGCA
The DNA here is from genome assembly GCA_021806005.1 of Acidobacteriota bacterium. GTDB lineage: Bacteria > Acidobacteriota > Terriglobia > Terriglobales > Acidobacteriaceae > Granulicella. The sequence goes on from JAJZDM010000157.1 coordinate 3,704, forward strand.
ACTGGATGCGATGCGTACGCAGGGCACGCACTTCAAGCTGCGGGTTCTGGAAGATGCGCAGGCTCCGGTATGCCACTACGACGGTCGAGAGGTTATCAATCTAGCCTCGAACAACTATCTTGGACTCTGCGATCATCCTCTTCTGCGCGAGGCCGCCATTGCGGCCGTGAACAAGTTCGGGGTTGGCTCGGGAGCGGTGCGGACGATCGCCGGGACGATGCGCCTGCACATGGAACTGGAGGAGAAGATTGCGCGGTTCAAGGGGGTTGAGGCCTGTGTGGTCTTCCAGTCCGGGTTCACGGCCAATGCGGGCACGGTATCCAGCCTTCTGGGCAAGGACGACTTCATTCTCTCCGATGAGTTGAATCACGCCAGCATCATCGATGGGGCGAGACTCTCGCGGGCCAAGATCAAGGTCTTTCGGCACAAGGATATGGGGCACTGCGAAGAGTTGCTCAGAGAGATCGGCGACCAGCCGGGCCACAAGCTGGTGATCACCGACGGCGTCTTCTCGATGGATGGAGATATCGGCCCGGTGAAGGATCTTTGCGATCTGGCCGATCGATACGGCGCCATCATGATGGTGGACGACGCCCATGCCAGCGGGGTGCTGGGGCGCAATGGACGCGGCAGCGTGGACCACTTCGGCTGTACGCAGCGGGTGGATGTGCAGGTGGGCACGCTCTCCAAGGCGATTGGAGCCCTGGGGGGCTATGTCTGCGGATCGCGGGATCTGATCGACTACCTCTACCACCGTGCCCGGCCATTTCTTTTTTCGACCTCGCATCCTCCCAGCGTTGCGGCCAGTTGCATCGCGGCCTTTGACATTCTGGAGAACGAGCCGGAGCGGATCGAGCGGCTGTGGGCCAACACCCGGTACTTCCAGGAGCAACTCGGGCAGGCAGGGTTTGACATTGGGGGCAGAAGCACACCCCGCAGCGAGACGCCGATCACGCCGATCATCCTTGGCGATGGGCGCAAGACGATGGAGTACAGCGGCGCGCTGCTGGAACAGGGCGTGATGGCCACCGGCATCGTCTTCCCCACGGTGCCGGAGGGCAAGGCACGCATCCGCTGTATCATGACGAGCGAGCATACCCGGGCACAGATCGACCAGGCGCTGGAGGTTCTTTCCTCGACGGCAAAACGGATGGGCTTGCTGAGCTAGACCTTCTGGACGCGGTGCACGTCGCGGACCCCGGGAACCTTGCGCAGGTTCTGGGTGAGGCGGGTGAGATGGCGGAGGTCCAGGGTCTCGATAACAAAGTCGATGTAGACGGCCTCATCATCGGCGGGACGGGTCTCGACCGACTTGATGTTGGTGCCATCCTCGGAGATGATGGCGGCGAACTCCTTGAGCAGGCCCGCGCGGTCATCGGCGAGGACCACAAGCTTGACCGGATAGGTGGTTGGCTTGCGGGAGTCCGGAGAAGAAGTTGCCGGAGTCTCGCTCCAGGCGACGTCGATGCGTCGATCGGCCTCGTAGAGCAGGTTCTGGACGTTGGGGCAGCTACGCGCATGGACCGCAACGCCTTTGCCGCGGGTGACGTAGCCGATGATCTCTTCTCCGCGGATGGGGTTGCAGCAGCGGGCGCGGTAGACGAGGAGATCATCCTGACCTTCCACCTGCAACGACTCTGAACCTTTGCCGAAGAAGACGCGCTTGACTGCCTCGGACATGTGGGACAGCGCGCTGCCGGTGGAGCCGGGCTCTTCGGGCGTCTCAATAGGAAGGGTACTGCCGGGCTCCAGCTTGTTGAGGACCTGGCGTGCGGAGTACTTGCCGAAGCCGATGCCGCTCTGCAGGTCTTCGACGTGGCTGAGGCCGTACTCGGCGGCCACGCGTTCGAAGTCGGACTGCTTGAACTTCTCCAGAGAGACCTTGTACTTGCGTGCCTCGCGCTGCAGCAGCTTGATGCCGATCTCGATGGCGCGGGCACGCTGATTCTCATTCAGCCAGTGCTTGATCTTGTTGCGCGCCCGGGAGCTCTTGGTGAAGCTGAGCCAGTCGCGGGAGGGCGCATGGCCGGCCTGGGTGGTGATCTCCACGATGTCCCCGTTGCGCAGGCGGGTGCGGAGCGGAACGATGCGTCCATTTACCTTGGCTCCGGTGGTCGCATGACCGACATCGGTATGGATTGCGTAGGCAAAGTCGATGGGGCTGGCATCTTTGGGCAGCACGATGACCTTGCCCTTGGGGGTGAAGGTGTAGACCTCCTCGGGGTACAGGTCGATGCGCAGCGTCGACATGAACTCGTTGGGGTCGGTCATCTCGCGCTGCCACTCCATGAGTTGCCGTACCCAGGCGAGGCGCTGCTCGTCTTTGGCGCTGACGTTGTCGGTGGCCTTGTACTTCCAGTGGGCGGCGATGCCTTCCTCGGCGACGCGGTGCATGTCCTCGGTGCGGATCTGCACCTCGAACTGATGACCACCCTCGGCGATGAGCGTGGTGTGCAGCGACTGATAGAGGTTCGGCCGCGGCATGGCGATGAAGTCTTTGAAACGGCCCGGCACGGGACGCCAGATGCTGTGCAGCAGGCCGAGAACGGCGTAGCAGTCGGATTCGGTCTCCGTGATGACGCGGACGGCGAAGAGATCGTAGACCTGTTCGACAGGGACGTTGTGGGCGACGAGCTTCTGCTGGATGGAGTAGAGGCGCTTGATGCGCGACTCCACGCGCGCCCGGATGCCAACCTCCTTCAGGCGCGTCTCCACGGTGCCGACGATCTGCTGCAGGAAGGCCTCTCCTTCAGCGCGCAGGGAGTCAATCTCCGAGGAGAGCTGGGAGAAGGCGAAGGGATCGATGTAGCGGAAGGCCAGATCCTCCAACTCGCTGCGCAGCTTGCCCATGCCCAGGCGATGCGCCAGAGGGGCATAGACTTCGAGCGTCTCGCGCGCGATGCGCTGCTGCTTTTCCGGCTTCAGGTGCTCGAGCGTGCGCATGTTGTGCAGCCGGTCAGCTAGTTTGATGATGACCACGCGGAGGTCGGTGACCATGGCCAACAGCATCTTGCGGATGTTCTCCGCCTGATGGTCTTCGCGGTTGGCGAACTTGATCTTGTCCAGCTTGGTGACGCCCTCAACGATATGCGCCACCTGCTCGCCGAAGAGGCGGGCGATCTCGCCGGCGGTGACGTCGGTGTCTTCCACGGCGTCGTGGAGCAGGCCGGCTGCGATGGCGGTAGCATCCATCTTCAACTCGGAGAGGACCTGGGCTACCTCCAGAGGATGGCCGATGTAGGCCTCGCCGGAGGCGCGGATCTGGCCCTGATGCTTCTGCTTGGAGAAGGCCCAGGCGGAGCGAATCAGGCCCAGATCGTCGGCTGGCCGGTTGGCTTTGACGGTGGCCATGAGATGCTCGAAGCGCGCCGCAAGATCGGCGTCAAGATCTGTGGCGGGGCTACTGTCAGCGTCGAGATGGGTTGCCGCCTGGCCTGGGGTTGGGTGGGCGGTCGCAGGTGCGGGCGGTAGTACAACGTCTCCGGAGGGTTCGCCGGGGCTGATGGCCGTCACCCGGCGAGCGTCCGTATTCCGATCCATGGGAGGGTGGGGCGCAGAAGCCTCGTGCGAAGTCGCGGGAAGAGCTGCTTCGAGCTCCACGCCGGATTCGCTCTTCCGGGGCGCACCGGCAGGAGAGGATACGAGAGGTTTTGGAGCGCTGGAGACTGTAGTCTTCTCCGGCCGCAATGGATCCATACTTTATTATACGGTTCACGCGGCGGCAAGCGAGGGGTCTACGTCAGTGCGGTT
>JAJZDM010000158.1 GCA_021806005.1 Acidobacteriota bacterium
CGTGTGAGCCGACGGATCCTCCGGACGCTGTGCGAGAATCTCTGAGACGAACATCCTTGCCGCGGGGTGGTGCAGTTGCAAGCTGGTCTGTGCGGCTCCTTCAAGCGCAGGCAGGTAGCCAGGTGCTAGACGTAGCGCATGCTCATAATCACTCAGGGCTGGAGGCGCGTTGCCAAGGCCGGCCGCAGCCATTCCGTGGACCGTCCACAATCGGTAATCGTCTGGATGTTCCGCCAACGCGGTTTGGCTCAGACGTAGCGCTAATGAAAAATTCTCACTGCGGAGCGCAGCAAGAATCCAACCGATTTTGTCAGTGGGCATCGGTCCCTGTGAAAGGCCGGCGAGCGCAAAGGCAAGGATAAAGAGGCATGTTGCCGGAATACGATATGACATCACATCAGCTACCCATCGGTCCAACTTCGCAACCGTGGCCGGAGCGCTATGGGCGGCTCCGGTCATGGTTGCTGCTTCTCTCGCTGCTTCCTGAGCCTCAGAAGTTGACGGTGGCCGCGAAATCCATGTTTCGTGGCGGCAGGTTGGTGTCGGTGGTGCCGAAGAATGCGCTGGTGTCTCCGTAGTTGCTGTCGAAGTTGGCTGGGTTCAGATTCACGCGATTGAAGAGGTTGAACATATCCCACCGCAACTGCAGACTGAAGCGCTTGGTGATCATCGTCGTCTTCATCAGGCTCAGATCGGTGTCCGCGTACCCTGGATAACTGAAGCGATTGAGTTGCTCATTGCCTTCGGTTCCGGCGGCCTTGAATGCAGGTTGCGCAAACTGAGTGTGTGTGATGATGCCGGAATCCACCACGCCGGTATATTCATAAGCTTTGCGGTTGCGCTTCTGGTTGTAATTCACCACGTCAGGAACATTGAAGTTATCGCCATCAGCAGAATAATTGCCGCTGCTCGGCGAAAAATTGAAATGACCTGCACTCAGTTCGCTTTGGTAGTTTGATTGCGTGACAGTAACTCCCGCCGTGTCCACTAGAGCCAGCGGGTTGGTATTATCCACAAAGAATGGCGTGCCCGACTGAAGTATCGTCGTCGAGCCCAGAAGGTATCCCGAGGTCAGCCTTTTCACAAGACCGTTTGCGTGGGAGATGCCGGGGATTTCGTAGCTCCAGCCGAGAGAAAAGGCGTTGGGCGTATCCGTGGCGGACGGACTATACCACTGATTGACATCGTAGGAGGTGCCTCCGGTGGCGACATATCCCTCAGGGTAATTGCCCCAGTCATCCATCGCGGACGATCGCGTGTAGGATGCGGTCAGGAAGCCGTGCTGTCCAAAGCGACCCTGTAAGGCCAGAATCAGAGCGCTATAGTTGGCGCGGGCTCCGTTGAGCGCGTAGGTGATTGACCCAAAGCTGGTGTTCAGCCTTGTCTGCACTCCATCTCCCGTCCACACGCCGTTTGAGTTGAAGGATGGATTCTGAATCAGATCTCCAGGAAATATATTGACGTCGACGCCATAGCTCGTATTTCCAGGATTTTCGCCGCCAAGCACCAGATTCCACGAGTGAGTTCCCGCATAAGCGATGCTGGCCACGAGCCTGCGCGATAACGGATGCGACAATTCCCCCGACCAGTTGATCGTGGACTGTGGGGCCAGATTGACGTCAGTTCCGCCTACGCCAATCTGCGAATTGGCGATGCCGCCCTTTGCATCAAGAGGCTCTCCCACGAATGCCGGTACAGTGAATCCGAAGGGCGGAGTATTCTTCGTGCCATAACTGAAGATGGGTGCGGCCGTCGAACCGTTGTTATAAAACGTCGGAACAACATACCCCGGCGGATTGCCCTTCAGGCCGTTTTCAGCATTCCCCAGCGTGTATTCGTTGTGGAAGAGGCCGATACCGCCCCGTAAGACCCACTTCCCATTGCCGAATAGATCGTAGGCGGCTCCTGCGCGGGGACTGAACACCCAGTTGATGTCGTGATTGAAGACGTGCGACTGTTGGGTCATGATGCCGTTCGCCACCTGTTGCGCAAAGGTGGATGCCGTCGCCGGATGAAAGTTGGCCAGTACGGTTCCTGCAAGGGCAACATAGGGATTTCCGAAGTTGTCGTACCGCAGTCCGTAGTTCACCGTCAGCTTTCTCGTTACCTTCCATGTGTCTTCACCGAACGCGCCGAACGTCGTCTCCTTGTAGCCATAATTGGCAGGGTCGTAGGCTCCGGTTACTGGATTATAGGAAACCCCGGATTCGCTGTAGGGGTTATTGGCAATGAAGTCGATCATGTTGACGTAAAAGAGGTTTGGTTGATCGTAGGCTCCGGCGAAAAAGGCTAGATCGTCGCTCCGCCATGCTTCAAATCCAGTCTTGAAGCTGTGCGATCCGGCAATGTGAGTCAGCACGTCCCGCCAGTGATAACTGTGCTGTACATAGTCTCCGTCAGCAAATCCATCCCCAAACCCGGTTCCGAGTTGGAACACATTCACAATCGGGACGGTAAAAAGTCCGGTATGCGGTGAGTTGCCCTCAATTCGCCGGTAACCGAAGATAGCCTCGTTCAATGTGTTCGGTGAGAACGTATGAGTCTCATTGCCCTGAATGGAAAAGGTGTGAAACACGTTGGTTACGGCAAAAGCAGGGCGAAGGCTCGGTCCGCCTTCAGAGATGTTGTCACGGAAGAACTGACCATAGATACGGTCATTTTTGAAATACTTGTCGATGCGGATGTTGTACTGGTAGGCATTCTCATAACTGGAGGAGTTGAAGTTGGCGGAATCAAAGACCGGCAGAGAACAGGGAACGGATACTCCGTCATAAGCGGTAATGGTGCCGGTTCCGCTCTTGCAGGCCGCCTGGGTGCCGGGTGTGGGAAGGGTGTTGCCGTAGAGTTGCCCTGCAGTGGCGCTGACATGTGTGTTCACCACCCCGGAGACTGGGTATTTCGCCATCAGGGCCGCCTCCGGGCTATTGGGTTCCGCAGACTGAGCGAAGCTGACAAACGCCGGATCCTCAAATCCAACCAGCCCGGTGCCATTGGAGGTCAGGGACAGGTAAGGTTCGTATCCCACAAAGAAAAAGAACTCCTTATGGGGTATCAACGGTCCGCCTACATTAAAGGACATGTTGTCGCTGTGATACGGATTCAAGGGGGTAGGTTGCGGTACCCCGAACTCTCCGCGGGCTGTCAGTTGCTGCGATGTATAGTAGTCGCTGGCGAGGCCATGAAACTCGTTTGTTCCGGACTTGGTGGTCATCTCCGTCTCGATGGACCCTGCGCGACCGAAGTCCACCGTATAGGTGTTGGTCTGGACTGTCACTTCCTGCACCACATCGGCGTTGGGAGTCAGATTGAGAACGCCAGGGCGAATGGTACTCGTAACGTCCATGTCGTCGACAATGTATTGGTTGCCGTTCTGACCCTGCCCATTGGCGCTGTAATTTGCATAGTTCTCCGGATTGAAGTTCAGCGATCCCGCCGTGCCCTGCGCTGCAATGCCCAGGCCGGTAACTCCCGGTGTAATTCCGATCTCCGAGGTTGGGTTTCGGCCCGGCATCGGAAGGTCTGTGAGCGCCATAGTGTTCAACGTATATTGCAGTCGGCTGTCGGATGTGTCCAGCAACGGCGCCTGCCCCGTCACCTGCACGGTTGAGGACACAGTGCCTACGGTTAGCGGCAGAGGTACATCGCGAGTCTGTTCACTCGTCAGCGTAAACGCGACCGTGGATGGTGCAAATCCCTGAACGGCGACAGAGACGGTATAGTGGCCGGGGGCCAGGCTGTCAAAGCGATAGACGCCGTTCGCATTGCTGGTAGCCGTCCGTTCAACGGAGGTGTCGGTGTCGGTGAGACGTACCATTGCTTTCGGTACCACCGAACCCTTAGGGTCAACTACGGTCCCTTGTACGTTGCCGCTGAACTGCCCAATACAACGCATAGCCGGAAAAAGGAGCCATGCGAGGATGGTGACGAGGGTAAGTCTGGATACTTTCACGGTGCCTCCGGAGAACAATTCGCTGGCAAGCGATAAATTCCACAATCCATGCGACGAGACAAAGCCGGACCCAGGGAAGGAGTTGCTTCAGTGGATGGAAGCGGTGTCTCCCCGGGTCTTCTGCCAAACGGTTCCCAAGCTACGATCTTGGATAGGAGTTGCGCATGAGCCAATGTGACCCTCCCGGCATAGTCCATATGTACTGGGCCTCCCTTGCCGCTTGCTTGCGCTCAGTAGCGCGGCTTATACTCGGTTGCCTGCGCCATGGTTCCCCCCGACCGATGCTTCGGCTCCACCAAAATCGCTTATTTTGTAGTGACCGCAATCTCCTCTCTGTGGGTGGTTGCGTGCTCTGCGCCCCGGCGAACCGTGATTGCTGTTATCCCTCAGACAGACGGTACAATGCTTTGGCAACCTGCCCATGTCGGTGCTGAGACCGCGGTGCGCGGTTCCGGCCTTTCGATCTACTGGAATGCTCCTGCGCGTGAGGATGACGTGGAGGCCCAGATCGACCTGGTAGAGCGCGCGATTGACCGTCGCGTAGCAGGGCTGGTGCTGGTACCCGATCAGGCGTTATCTCTTATCAGTCCCGTCAGGCGATCCCTCGCTCACGGAATTCAGGTTGTCATTATCGGCTCACCCCTGCCAATCCCCGCAGGAAATAATCTGTCCTATATTCTCAACGACGATGTGGCTGCAGGGCATATGGCTGCGCAGCGTCTGGACGTACTGCTCCATGGCCGTGGAACAGTCGCCGTCCTCGGCATCGATCCAGACTTTATGGGCATCATGATTCGGGAACGAAGCTTCGAAGAGTATCTGGCGCAGCATGACCCCGGTATCCATGTCGTTGACCGCGAGATGGGATCCTTCAACTTTCCACAGCAGCAGCAGATCGCCCAGACCACGCTCAGGTCACATCGGGATCTGGGTGCAATTGTTGCCCTCATGTCGCCTTCCGTTGATGGTGCTCTGGCAGCACTGGCTTCCATGCATGTCCGACAGTCGGTCAAGGTCATCGGCTTCGACGTTTCAGGTTGGCCACTCTTTGATCGGAACCTGAACCTGGACTGCGTGATACAGGAGAACACCCGCCTGATGGGGCAGAAGGCCGTGGAGATCATCGAGGCTGCCCGCCAGCACCGGCCCGTTCCAACGCAGGTCATTCTTCCGCCCGTGATGATTACACGCCGCAGCAGTGACGCTGCGGAGGTGCGCTGGATGTTCTCGCAGGACTGGACCCTGGGAAGATCGAAGTGGAGTGCCCAGCAATGAGAGGCCGTCTGCATTGGGGTTTGCTGGCTCTCGCGGCGCTTCTGTGCGCTGCGTTCGCATTGGTGGCGATGATAGTCTGGCGGCACAGCCCACGTCGTGGTCTGCCGTACCGGGATTCGTTTGCCGCTGGCAGAGCGGACGAGTGGCGGGCCTTCGGAGGCGACTGGGAGTTGATTCACGGCATGATGCGCAACGACTCCGATGAGCGCGGAGCCAAGCTTCTTGCTGGCTCCCGTTACTGGCGCAACTACTCCGTCGAGGCGGATGTATATCTGCTCGGCGACAGCGGGGACGCAGGACTCATCATCCGGTCCTCTGACGAAGAACAGGGCGTAAATGCCTACAGCGGCTACTACGCTGGCCTGCGGACCGGCGATAACTCACTCGTTCTCGGTCGAGCCGACCACGGATGGATGGAAACCAGCCGTCAGGTGCCAGTCGCGAATGGCATCCGTCCGTTTCACTGGTATCACCTGAAACTGCTGGCCTACGATTGCCAGATTGTGGCTGCCATGTCTGCTCCAGGCGATGCATTCCACAACTCGGTCAGCATCGATGACACCAACTGCATCCGCTCTGGTCGGATAGGTCTGCGTTCGTACTCTGCCGGTGGTATCTGGCGCAACGTCATTGTGCGCACCGCCAGTCGGCAGGATCTTCTGGCCATGCTTAAGGGAACCCCGGTTCTGAGTGAACTGACTGTACCTGATCCACTCCAACTCGAATCTCTCAATAACCCCGATACCAGTGAGGAGCAGGTGAATGGCCTGCCCGGCGGAACCGTCCGCACCATCCGTAGTCTTCGCCTCCGGTTCCTTGCCAGGCCAGCCGTCGTGACGATTCGCGGAGTGGTAGTTCTCACCACGCCGCGCCTCTATGTTCAAGATGCTACCGGCGGAGTCTATGTGCAGAACCCACCTGGACAACCCCTCAAACTCGGCGATGAGGTGGAAGTATCCGGCGAAGCCCATTCCGGCGAATTCAGTCCAATGCTGAAGCACGCCACGGTTCGGGTCCTCTGGGAGCGCACTCCGATGCCGCCACTCTCTGTAACCGCAGCCGAGGCCTCCACCGGGAAGTACGATGCGACCTTCATTGAGATGCGGGGAGTGCTCAATGGCTGGGAGCACGGCCCAGGCAATACACTGATGCTCGATCTGCAGGATGGGCCGCAATCGTTCAGGGCCGTTCTCAATCCCGGCCGTAGCGACTCTTTGCTCTCCCGCCTCAAGCCCGATAGCGTGGTCCGCGTGCGCGGCATCTGCGTTGTGGATCCTGTCCTTACGGGAAATCTGACGCCCTTTGTGCTTCTGCTCCGCTCCAACGAGGACCTGAACGTCATCTCCGGACCGCCCTGGTGGAGCGCCCGGCATGTCTTCGCGATTGGGGTGTTTGTATTTCTGCTCTCGATAGGAACGTTTGCGCTTTATCACCGGCTGGAGAACTGGCGGCTGCTCGCCATTATGAGCGAACGTGCGCGTCTGGCGCATGAGATGCACGACACGTTGGCACAGAGCTTTGCCGGTATTGGCTTTCAGCTACAGGCAATTCGAAATCGAGTCCCCGATGGTATGCCCGTTATCAGCCAGCAGCTTCAGTTTGCCAGCGAACTGGTTCGTCATAGCCATGAAGAGGCTCGTAGAAGTCTGGCGACCCTGCACAGCGAAGAACTGCAGTCGGAAGACGTGCTGGTTGCTCTGGATCAGTGCGCCCGCCGCATGATAGAAGGTTCCGCGGTGCAGGTGATCACCCTGCGCGAAGGCGAGGTGCGGGGCATTCCACTGCGCATTGCGGATCCGCTCTATCGCATCGGGCAGGAAGCGATCGCCAACGCCATCCGTCATGCCAATCCGGCCACTTTGACACTGCGTCTTTCCTTCAGGAAGAACTCCGTGAGCCTGGACATTGAAGACGATGGTGCCGGCTTCGTGATGGGCGATGGGTTGCACGGATTCGGCATCCGTGGCATGCGCCGTCGCGCTCAGAGCATCTCCGCGGTCTTCAATATCCGTAGCCGTTCGGGCGGGGGAACGCAGATTCGCGTGGATACACCCCTGCCGCCTCGCTTCGGTTTTGCCGCCTTGCCTGGCTTTCTATGGAAGATCACAATGGAGCACCGAACCAATGTCCGAGCAAGAGCCAATTCGCGTATTTATAGTCGATGACCATCCGGTTGTCCTTGCAGGGCTCGCGAGCATGCTGAGCACCCA
>JAJZDM010000159.1 GCA_021806005.1 Acidobacteriota bacterium
AGCGGACCATCCCCTCCAGAATGCAGGGAACTTCCCCCACACTGGCCCACGCGGCTGCCGCATCCTCGCCATGCTGCAGGCGAACCTGACCCTTGCCGTCGTACCCCAGACGCCTGGTCTTCAGGATTGCTGGCAGTCCGATCTCCTCCATCGCCCTCTGAAGATCCTCCAGGCAATCCACCGCGGCATATGGGGCCGTAGCGATGCCACACTGGTTGAAGAACCTCTTCTCCAGCAGTCGCTCCTGCGCAATGCCGATCGCCTCTGCGCTGGGATAGAGATTTAATCCCTGCAGCACATCCGCATGGATGTTTTCACTTTCCACCGTCACCAGGTCTACCTTCTGCGCGAACGCGGCCACAGCCGCGGCATCGTTCAGATCTACGGGTTCAATCTGTGCAACCTGCCCTGCGCAATCCCCTGGCTGGCCCGCGCACACAATCTCAATATCTAGAGCTGACGCGGCCTCGGCCAGCATTAACGCCAGTTGTCCGGCACCCAGTATGCCTATTTTCTGTCGCGGCTTCTTCTCATCCACCTGGGTCATCGGCGCGGATCCGGTCCTTTCAAAACAGTTCGGGTCTGAGCACTGCGGAACCTCTCCAGCTTCCGCGCCAGCGCCGGGTTCTCCAGCCCGAGAATCGATACCGCAAACAACCCTGCGTTCTTCGCCCCAGCCTCCCCAATCGCAAACGTAGCCACCGGAATCCCGGCTGGCATCTGGGCAATGGAGAGCAGCGAATCAAGCCCCTTCAGCGCGCGGCTCTTCACCGGCACACCCAGCACCGGCAGGGTTGTCTTGGCCGCCACCATCCCTGGCAGATGGGCTGCTCCGCCGGCGCCGGCGATGATGATCCGCAGCCCTCGCTCCTTCGCGCTCTCGGCATACCGCATCATCTTGTCTGGAGTACGGTGCGCGGAGACCACCTCCACCGCGTACGAGACACCAAACTCTTCCAGAACCCCCGCCGCGGCCTCCATCGTAGGCCAGTCGGAGCGAGAACCCATGATGATCCCAACCACCGCCGCCGGGTGGTTTGCAGACCTGCCCCTCCCCACCGTCTTCGCTGGTGAGACGCTCTTACTCTCTGCCATCATGCCTCCGAACCCTCTTCACGGCCTCTCCAACGCTTCAGGACGTCCACAAATGCCTCCTGTTCCAGCATCTGCACCCTGTCCTTCAGGCTATCCACCGTATCTCCAGGCAGAACGGCGCATCGCTTCTGCAGGACAATCGGACCCCCATCCACCTCTTCGGTTACCTGGTGAATGGTGCAGCCGGTCTCTGCAACGCCGGCCGCCAGCACCGCCTCATGCACCTTCCGGTTCATCAGCCCTGGAAAAGCAGGGAGCAGCGATGGATGCACATTCAACAGCCGGCCCTTCCAGGTCTGGACAAACGCCGCCGAGACAATACGCATGTAGCCGATCAGAAGCACCACCTCTGCGCCGGATCCCTGCAGCACCTCACTCACCTGCCGGTCGTACGCTTCACGCGTCAGACCCGCTGGATCCAGAAAGAGCGCCGCCACGTCGTACCGGCCGGCCCGCTCCAGTATCGGCGCCGTCTGCTTATCCGAGATCACGATGGCGATCTCCGCGTCCAGACTGCCTGTGGCGATCGCATCCAGCACGCCCTGCAACGCTGTTCCCCGCGTCGAACCCAGCACTCCTACCTTCAAACTCATGCCTGCCGCACCGCCTTCATATGCTCTACGCGCTGAGCAATCGCCCGTTCGGTACCGATGTCGGCGCGATGGAAAAACGGCCCCGGAATCATCCGCACCACCTCTTCACAGCCAACCTCTGCCTCGGCGATGCTCGCTCCGGTGCCAACCGCGGCAACGGTCCTGGATCCTGTTGCCACCAGGGTATGGTCCTTGACGTCCACTGCGCTCAGGAACAGTGTCACGTTCCTGGGCAGTTCCGCCGGCAGATGCACCGGGTCCCCTTTACGCGGCTGATCCGGATACCCCTCCGGAACCAGGTACTTGCAGACACTGGCCAGCGGAGAGAACCGCACCGGAACATCCTTGAGCGTCCGATCTGCGATCGCCCGGCAGATCGCTGCAAAATCTGACTCCAGCAGCGTCAGCAGATTCAAGGACTCCGGGTCCCCAAAGCGAGCGTTGTACTCGATCAGCTTCACACCCTCCCGTGTCGCCATAAAACCGCCATAAAGAATGCCCTGATACGGCGCGCCACACTCCTCGGCGAGTGCTGCGGCAACGCGCTCATTGATGCTCCGGGCTTGCCCAATATCTTCATCCGTCAGGAAAGGAAGTTTGTGATCGGCAGCCGTATAGGTGCCCATGCCGCCGGTGTTTGGCCCTTTGTCTCCCTCGTAGGCGCGCTTGTGATCCTGAACGGCCGGCATATGCCGCAGCGTCTCTCCGTCACAGAAACTCATCAGGGAGAACTCCTCGCCCTCGAGCTTCTCCTCCACCACAAAGGGATGTCCCTGCGCTACGAGCTCCCGGCAGAATGCAAGGCTGTCCTCCAGGGAGAGCAGATGGTCCCCGCAGACCTTGACCCCCTTGCCTCCGGCAAGGCCATCATCCTTGATGACGTGCTGGTTGGCATACTCCGTCAAAAGGCTCTCGACTCCATCCATCGACGTAAAGCGCCGGAAGAACGGATTACCTGGAATTCCATATCTGGCCAAAAGATCCCGTGCAAAGCCTTTGCTGGACTCTATCCGGGCCAGAGCCTGCTTGGGTCCAACCACGGGAACCCCCGCTGCCCACAGAGCGTCCGCCACTCCCGCTGCCAGAGGAGCCTCTGGCCCTATTACGGCCAGTGTAGCCGCATGCCTCCGGGCAAAGGAGACCACAGCCTCCTGCTGCGTGATGCTCCCCAGTCCATACTCTGAAGACAGGGCCACAATGCCCGGATTGCTCACTCCACTGAAGCAGAGCAACCTGGGCCGCTGTACAGAGTGCGCCAGGGCGCGCGCAATGGCATGCTCGCGAGCTCCTGAACCAACTACAAGAATTGTTTCGCTCATTGCCTCAGACTCGCCATCACCGTCTCTTCCAACGGCCTCAAATCGGGCTCAAACGCGGTCCCGGTGATCTTCTCAAAAAGCTGGATGTATCGCGACGCCAGCTCGGCGATCAGATCGTCCGGCGGCTCTGGAAGCACTGCATCCTTGTACGGATCGCACCGTTCCCGGAACCACAGGCGAAAGAACTCCTTGTCGATCATATTCGGTTCCTGCCCCGCCGCCAGCCGTTCTGCATAACTATCGGCCAGCCAGTAGCGGCTGGAATCCGGCGTGTGGATCTCGTCGATCAGCAACACCTCTCCATCCGGAGCGATACCAAACTCATACTTGGTATCCGCCAGGATCAACCCACGCTCCGCGGCGAGCTTCTGGCCAAAGGCAAATAACTCCAGGGCCCGGGCAGAGGTCGTCTCCCACTGCCGCGCGGTCATCCATCCCTCCGCCACAATCTCCTCCCCGGTAATGGGACGGTCGTGTGCGTGCTCCTTCGTCGTCGGTGTAACGATATTCGCAGGCAGCGGCTGGTTCTTCTTCATGCCCTCGGGCAGCGGATGGCCACAGTAGTTGCGAATTCCCTTTTGATACTGCGTCCAGATTGATGTATCCGTCGAGCCCGTCATGTACCCGCGCACCACAAACTCAATCCGCAGAACCTCGCACTTCCGGGCGATCAGAGCGTTGGCGTGCGGGCTGGAGAGTACATGATTGGGAACAATGCCGCGTGTCTGATCAAACCAGTAGAGGGAGGTCCGGTTCAGTACCTGCCCCTTAAAAGGAATCGCACCCAACATCCGGTCAAACCCACTCTGGCGATCCGTCGTCACCAGCAACAGGCGCCCGTCACCCAGGTCGTACGTATCCCGCACCTTACCCGGATACTTCGCAGAAAGCGGCAGGTCCGTCGCTGTCACGCACTCTGGAATGGCATCCAACAGCATCTTTCGTTCCATCTTAGTTTGCCTCGCTAAACCTTACGCCGGACGCATTGGCCTCTACCCGTCCCAACGTCCAGAGACGGAAGGCTGGAAATGGCTTCAGAACGCCTGCGAGATCGGCTTCGATCCCCGGCGGACCAATCAACACCAACCCAACTCCCATATTGAACGTGCGGTGCATCTCCAGATCGTCGATGCTCCCCAGGCGCTGCATCCATCCGAAGACGGGTTGTGGCTTCCACGTCGACCGATCGATCACCACGCCCAGGCCCTCCGGCACGATGCGCGGTACATTCTCCACCAATCCGCCGCCAGTGATGTGGGCCATGCCCTTCACCGGGATTCCGGCCTCCAGCATCTGTCGCACCGGGGCCACGTAGTTGGCGTGCGGCGCCAGTAGCACATCCGCAACGGACTTGCCTCCCAACTCCTCCGGCCGCTCATCAATGCCGTAGCCGCCGATCTCAAAGATCAGCTTGCGAGCCAGGGAGAATCCGTTCGTATGCAGTCCGCTGGAGTTGATGGCATACAACACATCGCCTGCCGCGATATTGGCTCCCGTCAGCAACCGCGCACGATCCACCACTCCGGTGACGAATCCAACCACATCCAGGTCGCCCTCGGCGTAGACCGCCGGCATCTCCGCCGTCTCTCCGCCCACCAGGGAGATTCCCGCTTCCTCGCAGGCCGCACTCATGCCGCCCACCAGAGCCTCGACGATCGCCGGCTCGACCTTATGGAAGCCCAGATAGTCCAGAAAGGTCAGTGGCGTCGCGCCCATCACCACGATATCCCCGGCGACAGCAGCCACCAGATCGTGCCCCAGCGCCTCGTAGCGGCCAGCCATCACGGTCACCTTGCTCTTGGTCCCCACGCCATCGGTGCTCTGCACCATCACCGGGTCCTTCATGCCCTTCAGGGCGCCACCCAGCGAGAACAGGCTGCCAAACGACCCCAACCCGGTCAGCACCGCCGGCGAGTGGGTCTTTGCAACGTGCGATTTGATTCGCCGCACGGCCTCGTTACCAGCTTCGATATCCACACCCGCGGATCTGTAATCTACCTTCGCACTCAATCCAGCCACCTCATCTTGCTTCTATCAATATTTCTGCACTACAACTACCCAACCCATCTGCGGGCGTTATCAAACATCCTCTGCCATGGGCTGTCTTTCAGCTCTCTGGTCCATGTATGCTGCACGCCCAGAAAAACGCGCTCCGGGTGCGGCATCAAAATCAGCGCCCGTCCATCCGCGCTGCTCACTCCGGCAACTCCCTGCACGGATCCACTCGGGTTCAGAGGATAGTGCTCCGTAACCCGGCCATAGGTATCAATGTAGCGCAATCCAACCACGGCATCCGTGCCGATCGATCCTACATGACCCTCGCCATGGGCCACCACCACCGGAATCTGCGCGCCGCTCATCTCAGCCAGGAAGAGGGAGGGCGACGGCTCAACCTCCACCATGCAGAGACGTCCTTCGAATCGTGCGGAGAGGTTGCGTTCAAACTCCGGCCAGGCCTGCGCACCCGGGATAATCTCGCGAAGCTGAGCCATCATCTGGCAGCCGTTGCAGACCCCCAGGGAGAAGGTCTCCGGCCGCGTAAAAAACGCCGCAAACTCCTCCTTCAGCCGTTGGTTGAAGAGAATCGTCTTCGCCCATCCGCTCCCCGCGCCCAGAACATCTCCGTAGGAGAATCCGCCGCAGGCAGCCATCCCTTGAAACCCGGTAAGCTGGGTGCGTCCGGCCAGCAGGTCGCTCATGGTCACATCTTCGGCGGCAAATCCGGCACGATCAAAGGCTGCCGCCATCTCCACATGGCCGTTCACACCCTGCTCGCGCAGGATCGCCACGCGGGGCCGTGCCGTATGCACAAACGGAGCACTCACCCGCTCGGCAAGATCAAACGGCGCCCGCACCGCCAGTCCCGGACGTTCCGCGTCCTCCAGCAGCGAGAACTCCTGCCGGGCGCTCTCCGGATTATCGCGCAACGACTGAATGTGGAAGCTGGTCTCCGACCACATCTGATGCAGCACGGTACGCTGCTGGCGATAAACCACCAAGCCATCCCGGCGCACGACGATCTCATTGCCCGGCACAGCACGTCCCACCCGCTGCGCCCTCATCCCGGCGGCTCCCAGCCTCTGCAGCACCTCCTCAACATCCCTGCCCTTCACCTGGACCACAGCGCCGAGCTCTTCGCTGAACAGCGTCTCCAGAGACACCGCAGGCAGCTCAACATCCAGTCCCATCCTGCCCGCCAGGGCCATCTCCAGCAGGGTCACGAACAGTCCACCGTCGCTGCGGTCGTGATAGGCCAGGATCTTTCCCTCGCCACTGAACTGCTGTATCACGGTAAAGAACTCTTTCAGCAGAGCTGGAGCCGGTGCATCCGGAGCCTCGTTGCCCACCTCGCCATAGACCTGCGCCAGTGAGGATCCACCCATCCGATTCCTTCCCTCCCCCAGATCGATCAGGACAAGTGCAGCGTCGCCGGGCTGCACTTGGGGCGTCAGCGTTCTGCGTACGTCCGTCACCGGTGCAAAGCCGGAGACGATCAGTGACAGCGGCGCGATCACCTTGCGCTCTTCGTCTCCCTGCCGCCACCTGGTCTTCATCGACATCGAATCCTTGCCCACGGGAATCGTCAATCCCAGCGCCGGGCAGAACTCCATTCCCACGGCATGGACGGCATCAAAGAGCTTCTGATCCTCCTGCCCCTCGCCGGCGGCTGCCATCCAGTTCGCAGAGAGCTTGATGTCGCTCAGTTTGCCGATCGCCGCTCCGGCCAGATTGGTTATCACCTCCGCCACGGCCATTCGCGCCGATGCTGCTGCATCAATCACCGCCAGCGGGGTTCTCTCTCCAATCGCCATAGCCTCACCCCAGATGGAGCCATAGGCTCCCAGGGTAACGGCGCAGTCCGCCACCGGCACCTGCCAGGGACCGACCATCTGCTCCTGAACAACACTGCCAGTGATACTCCGATCTCCAATCGTGATCAGAAACGACTTCGAGGCGATCGCCGGCAGGCGCAGCAACCGTTCCACGGCGTCCTCGATCGTCACTCCGGTCAGATCCAGTGCCCGGGTCTCGATCCGGGTACGTGTAAAGGCCCGCTCCATCCTGGGCGGCTTTCCGAAGAGCACCTGCAGGGGCAGATCGATAGGCAGAGCCGTCTCACCCGAAGCCGAACCGTCGCTCAGCGTAAGGTGACTCTCCTTCTCCGCATGGCCCACCACCGCGAAGGGGCACCGCTCCCGCTCGCAGATTGCCGCGAACGCGTCCAGATCTTCGGGCGCAACGGAGAGCACATAGCGCTCCTGCGCCTCATTGCACCAGATCTCCAGCGGGCTCAGCCCGGCCTCTCCGCATGGAACCGCGGCCAGTTCGAAACGGCCGCCGCAACCTCCATCCTTGATCAACTCCGGAAGGGCGTTGGACAAGCCGCCCGCACCCACAT